>DROJ01000093.1 GCA_011321935.1 Bacteroidota bacterium
CGGTACAAAGTGGTCAAAAAGAACACAAAGAAGCCAAAACCAGCCCCGAAAACATAACGGTCAAAAAATTATATCGGACAGTATGGGCGAACTCTCTGCCTGATCCTTGAGGCAGAAGGTTTCCCTGTGCGTCCAAAGTCTAAAAGGATTTAAGGTTTATTGGTTTAACGGGTGCTTGGCTCTTACAATTAGTGCCAAACTTTGGATTGAAATCAATCCAGCCAAAGACATCAATTTCAAACCAAAGCACCCTTTTTAAACCTTAAGCCAATGACCTACCGCCCGTTAAACCTGTAAACCGATAAACCTTTATACCAAGTCATGCTAAACAAATACAGCAAAACCATAACCCAAGACCCCACGCAGCCCGCCGCGCAGGCCATGCTATACGGCATCGGCCTCACGGAGGAAGACATGGGCAAAGCGCAGGTCGGCATCGTCAGCATGGGCTACGACGGCAACACCTGCAACATGCACCTCAACGACCTCGCCGCCATTGTAAAAAAAGGCGTTTGGGACAACGGCCTCGTTGGGCTGATCTTCCATACCATCGGCGTCAGCGACGGCATTTCGATGGGCACCGACGGCATGAGGTACAGCCTCGTCAGCCGCGATATTATTGCCGACAGCATCGAAACCGTTTGCGGGGCGCAGCATTACGACGCACTGATCGCCGTGCCGGGCTGCGACAAGAACATGCCGGGCAGCATCATGGCGATGGGCAGGCTGAACAGGCCGGCCATCATGGTTTTTGGCGGCACCATCGCACCGGGGCATTACAAAGGCCAAGACCTCAACATCGTTTCCGCTTTCGAGGCATTGGGGCAACGGATTGCGGGCAACCTCGACGAGGGCGACTTCAAGGGCATCGTCCGGCATAGCTGCCCCGGGCCGGGCGCCTGTGGCGGCATGTACACCGCCAATACCATGGCCTCGGCCATCGAGGCTATGGGCATGAGCCTGCCCTATTCTTCTTCCAACCCGGCATTGAGCGAAGCTAAAAAAGCGGAATGTGCCGCTGCCGGAAAGGCCGTCCGCCTGTTGTTGGAAAAGGACATCAAGCCCAGCGACATCATGACGAGGGCTGCTTTTGAAAATGCAATCACCGTGGTCACCGCGCTCGGCGGCTCGACCAATGCCGTGCTGCACCTCATCGCAATGGCCAAATCGGTGGACGTAGAACTCGACCAAGATGATTTTCAAAAAATAGGAAACAAGGTGCCTTTCATCGCCAACCTGAAACCGAGCGGGCAGTACCTCATGGAAGACCTGCACAACATCGGCGGCGTGCCCGCAGTGATGAAATACCTGCTCAACAAAGGCCTGCTGCACGGCGGTTGCCTCACCGTAACTGGCAAAACGCTGGCGCAAAACCTTGAAAACGTGCAGGAAATAAATTTTGAAAACCAAAATATAATTTACCCGCTGGAAAAACCCATCAAACCGACGGGGCATTTAAACATCCTTTACGGCAACCTTGCCGAAGGTGGCAGCGTAGCAAAGATTACCGGAAAGGAAGGCGAGCGTTTCAGTGGAACGGCCCGCGTTTTTGAGGGCGAAAAGGCGCTGATCGCAGGCATCAGCGAGGGGCGGGTCAGGAAGGGCGATGTGGTGGTCATCCGCTGCATCGGGCCAAAAGGCGCACCCGGCATGCCGGAAATGCTGAAGCCGACTTCGGCCATCATCGGCGCGGGCTTGGGCAAGGACGTGGCACTGATTACCGACGGGCGGTTCAGCGGCGGAACGCATGGCTTCGTGGTCGGCCACATCACCCCGGAGGCATTCGACGGTGGCCTGATTGCACTCGTCGAGGACGACGACATCATTGAAATAGACGCCGTGAAAAGGACCCTCAAACTGCTCGTGGACGAAACAACCATCGCCGCCCGCCGGGCGAAATGGCAACAGCCCGAACTGAAAGCCAAAAAAGGAATCCTTTTCAAATACGCAAAATATGTGAGGTCGGCAGCGGAAGGCTGCGTGACCGACGAGTTTTGAGGCGATGCCCCGAAGTAAATTCGGGACAAGCTCTTTGCGTTGGCCTTGTGGGAGGAAAGGCGTTGCCTCAAAACGGAACAACATTTCCCGAAAGGGGGAAAATATTTTATTGAAAAATACGGCACACGTGCACAGGTTCGCCTTTCGGCAAATGACAAAAGCGGAGACGGGGGCTTGGTTTAGCCCCTTGAAAACCAAAGTGAAATACTTCCTGAAAAAAAAATCATGGGGCAGGGAAAATAAAAATGCTATCCCGAAAGCCCATTTCCCGAAAGGGGGAAAATATTTTATTGAAAAATACGGCACACGTGCACAGGTTCGCCTTTCGGCAAATGACAAAAGCGGAGACGGGGGCTTGGTTTAGCCCCTTGAAAACCAAAGTGAAATACTTCCTGAA
>DROJ01000094.1 GCA_011321935.1 Bacteroidota bacterium
GAATTTCGTTTTACACCTTCCAGACCATGTCCTATACCATAGACCTATATAAGCGAAAAATAAAACCCGCCAATACCTTTTTGGATTTCGCTTTATATGTCACCTTTTTTCCGCAATTGGTCGCCGGGCCAATCGTGAGGGCAAAAGATTTAATTACCCAATTTTATGAAGAAAAACGAGCCACGGCCAATCAATTTATTTGGGGTTTGTTTTTGCTCACCATTGGTATTTTTCAAAAAACAGTATTGGCGGATGCCCTGCTTTCCGGCGCAGCCGATGATGTATTTGGCGCAGGAAAAATATTGAATTTTTGGGACGCATGGACGGGCACTTTGGCTTTTTCCGGGCAAATATTTTTTGACTTTGCCGGCTACTCGACCTGCGCCATCGGCATCGCATTAATGCTGGGCATTATATTGCCCGACAACTTTAAATACCCTTATGCCTCCATCGGTTTTTCGGAATTTTGGAAACGCTGGCATATATCTTTGTCCACTTGGCTGCGCGATTATTTATACATCCCATTGGGCGGCAACCGTCATGGAATCACGAGGCTTTATGTGGCTTTAATGCTCACCATGTTATTGGGCGGCTTATGGCACGGCGCTGCGTGGACTTTCGTGATATGGGGGGCTTTGCACGGAATATATTTGGTCATTGAACGCCTTTTAAGGAATAAGGTAAAACTGAAAATAAATGCCGTCAATGGTATATTATTGGCTTTTTTGACTTTTACTTTAATTAATTTCACTTGGGTGTTTTTTAGGGCGAGAGAATTTAGTACCGCAAAAAACATGATACTTTCCATGCTCTATATGAATGGGGAGGGCGAAAAAATATTGGGACATTTTGATATTATAAAAGTAATGGCCGTCATCACCATTTTGTTTGTCGGACATTGGGCCATGCGGAACACTTCGATGAAAGAGGTTTCGCAAAAAACCGCACCTTGGATTTTAGGTACAGTATGGGCAGCCATGTTTTTTTTGATTGCCATTGCCCAGGGCAGCGGTGAGCAGTTTATTTATTTTCAATTTTAAATTGTAACTGTTCAGCATATGAACAAGTCGCCACGGATTTTCACGGATTTTTTTTGTCAAAAAAAAATCCGTGGATTAAATCTGTGAAAATCCGTGGCGACTTGACACCCTGCTGAATATTTACTTTAAATTTTATAAAAAAAGGGGCCTATTAAACACCAAATTGAGCGGAGCACCATTACGGGGTCACTTTCCCGAAGGGACTCCTTTGGAGCAAGTGCCCCTGTAATTTAAAAGTCCTGCCGAAAAAAACAATTGAGCGGGGCACTCGAAGCCTGCCTGCCGGCAGGCAGGTGTTACAACCAGTAATTTTAAAGCAGCAACAAGGCCAACCCTAACCCCATTCCGAACCTCAAAGACTTTCCCGGAGCGGTGGCGTTCCCGAGAAGTCGGGACAAGTCTTGAACGCCGCACTACCTATAATGTTAAAACAGAACACACATTACTGATTACCAATTGTTTATAATTTATAAAAAACCAAACCTGACACCAATCCAAACCTTCGGGGCATCACCTCAAGGACCGCTGCTAAGAAGTTGTTGCTTTCATTTTAATAAAACCTCCCGCCCATCCTTGCCATTCAAAAATGATTTTTTACATTGTCGCCCAAATCAAAAAAACATGTCAACATCCAAGCACCGTACTTATTGGAAAAAGAACCTGCGTTACCTCGCCATCCTTCTCGTCGTGTGGTTTGCCGTCTCATTTGGCTGCGGTATCCTCTTCGCCGACCAGTTGAACCACATCCGGATCGGCGGCTTCAAACTCGGCTTTTGGTTTGCCCAACAGGGCGCAATTTATGTGTTTGTCGCGCTCATTTTCATTTATATTTTTTGGATGAACAAACTGGACAAAGAGTACGGGGTGGAGGAGAAATAAATGGCTGAATGGTTGAAATGGTTAAATGGTTTTTCCCGAACGGGGCATACTCGCCATATGGGAAAAACCATTTCAACCATTCAGCCATTCAACCATTCAACCATTCAACCTATTTTCAATGGATCTAACAACTTGGACTTACCTCATCGTCGGGATCACTTTTGCCCTTTATATCGGGGTGGCATGGTGGTCGAGGGCGGGCAGCACCTCAGAATTTTATGTGGCAGGCGGCGGCGTTCCGCCCGTTGTGAACGGCATGGCCACGGCAGCCGATTGGATGTCGGCGGCCTCCTTTATTTCCATGGCGGGGCTGATCTCGTTCATGGGCTATCAGGGGGCGCAGTACCTGATGGGCTGGACGGGCGGCTATGTTTTGTTGGCATTGTTGCTGGCGCCTTACCTGCGGAAATTCGGGAAATACACGGTGCCCGATTTCATTGGCGAGCGCTATTATTCGCAGGCGGCGAGGCTGGTGGCGGTGATCTGTGCGCTGTTCATTTCCTTTACCTACGTGGTGGGACAGATGAAAGGGGTAGGGGTGGCCTTCTCCCGTTTTTTGGAAGTGCCATTCGAGTGGGGAGTGGTGATTGGGGTCGGCATCGTCTTTTTTTATGCGGTGCTGGGCGGCATGAAAGGCATCACTTATACGCAGGTGGCGCAGTACTGTGTTTTGATTTTTGCCTACCTCGTCCCGGCCATTTTTATATCGGTCATCATGGTCGGCAACCCGGTGCCGCAGCTTGGGCTGGGCAGTGCGATGGCCGATGGTTCCTACCTCTTGGACAAGCTCGACCTCCTCTCGACCGACCTCGGTTTCAAGGAATATACGACCTCCCATAACGGCAAGGTTGATCTCTTTTTTGTGACCGCTGCGCTAATGCTCGGCACGGCGGGGCTGCCGCATGTGATCGTCCGTTTTTTTACCGTCCCCAATGTTGCCGATGCCAGAAAATCAGCGGGTTACGCATTGGTTTTTATTGCCATCCTTTATACGACGGCCCCTGCTATTTCGGCCTTTGCCCGCACTAATTTGATCAACACCGTCAACAACCAACCCTATGCCGAGATGCCCGCTTGGTTCGGCAATTGGGAGGCGACGGGGCTGCTCAAATACGAGGACAAAAACAAGGACGGCCTCATCCAATATTACAATGACAAAAACGGCGAGTACGTTTCCGCTGTCGCAAATGCAAAAGGCTGGAAGGGCAACGAATTGGTCGTTGACCGGGACATAATCGTGCTGGCCAACCCCGAAATTGCGAAGCTGCCGGCATGGGTCATCGCCCTCGTGGTAGCAGGCGGGTTGGCGGCGGCGCTTTCGACGGCGGCGGGTTTGTTGCTCGTTATTTCCACTTCCATTTCGCATGATCTTTTGAAAAAATGGCTGCGACCCGGTATTTCCGAAAAGGGGGAACTGAGGGCGGCACGGGCAGCGATTGCGGTCGCTGTTTTTGTGGCCGGGTACTTTGGCATCAATCCGCCGGGCTTTGTGGCGCAGGTGGTGGCTTGGGCATTTGGATTGGCAGCGGCATCGTTTTTCCCGGCCATCCTGCTCGGTATTTTTACGAAAAAAATGAACAAGGAAGGAGCGGTGGCCGGCATGGTAACGGGGCTGGTTTTTACGGGCGCATATATTTGGTATTTCAAATACGGCGGCGGCACTGCAGATCAATATTGGTTCGGCATCAGCCCGGAAGGGATCGGTACGCTGGGCATGGTTTTCAATTTTGTGGTGGCGCTGACAGTGGCCCGTTTTACCCCCGACCCGCCGGAGGAGGTGCAGGAGATGGTGGAGAATATCCGCATTCCGAGCGGGGCAGGGGAGGCGCATGAGGTGCAGGTGCCTTGATGGGAAAAAATAGAGGGCTTTTCATAATAAATTCAAATACGTTTTTGCCATGTCGCAATCCGTCACTTGCCTATCGGTAAGCAGGTTTGGGGGCTGTTCAATAAAGTGTGTCTCACGCAAAGACGCAAAGGCGCAAAGTGTTGAAATTCAAATCTTTGCGCCTTTGCGTCTTTGCGTGAGACACACTTTATTGAACACTCCCCAGGTTTGCCTCCAGAATTATAAAAAGGCAGGGAAAAATTGAACAACCCAGATTTTCAGGTAATCGAATTCGATAACCTGCAAGCCAGATTTCACCGCTTTTATATTTAAAAAATAACAATTTTATTTATTGAAAATCAACTGTTTATAAATTTAGTATTGTCACAACCGTTCAGCACGGCGTTTTTTTGTCATTGCCGTGGGCAAACTGCAACGTCATAACGTGCTGCATATACGGGGCTGCCCTTATAACGGCACTTCACGACGTTGCAGTTTGCCTGCGGCAATGACAAAAAAAACTGTGCTGAGTAATCGGCAATTGAAATTAATCAAAAACCGACCGTATTTGAGTATATATTTCAAATTGTTTTTTTCTGATTTTGATTTCAGCAAAACGTGAAACCAAAACCAAATGAAAAACAAAGCTGCCCGGGGCATAGATTTGTTTTGTGTATTTTCAAGGTAAGTTAAGTACTCGGAGATTATGATAAAAGTCACCCGCAAGCTTGACCGATCATGCCGATATTTCACAAAGAACTACTAAATTTGGCCTTTCCTTAAAATTCCACGAATCAATAAAATCACCAACCAATAACATGACTTTACAAATCAAAACCCTCGCCCAATACAAAGAAGCCTACCAGCGCAGCGTCGAAAACCCAGAAGCATTCTGGGCAGAACAGGCCGAAACATTTGTCTGGAAAAAGAAATGGAAAAAGACCCTCGAATGGAACTTTAAAGACCCTGACGTGAAGTGGTTCAAGGGCGGCAAGCTCAACATCACCGAGAACTGCCTCGACCGGCACCTCGAAACCCGCGGCGATCAAACGGCCATCATCTGGGAGCCGAACGACCCCACGGAGGACTTCATTTCCTACACCTATAAAGAGCTGTACGGCGAGGTCTGCCGGGCGGCCAATGCACTCAAATCAATGGGCATCAAAAAAGGCGACCGGGTCTGTTTTTATATGCCGATGGTGCCCGAACTGGCCATCGGCGTACTGGCCTGCGCCCGCATCGGTGCGGTGCATTCGGTGGTCTTTGCTGGCTTCTCGGCCTCTGCACTCGCCGACCGCATCAAAGACGCTACCTGTAAAATGGTCATCTGCTCGGATTACAATCTGCGGGGAGCAAAAGATATCCCCGTAAAAAAAGTGGTGGACGATGCCCTCGCAATGGGCTGCGACAGCGTGGAAACGGTTTTGGTGCAGCGGAACACGGGCGGCGAAATCAACTGGAACAAAAGCCGCGATGTGTGGTGGCACGATGCCCTCCGCGGGCAGCCCGCTCATTGCGAAGCAGCAAAAATGGACAGCGAGGACATGCTGTTCATCCTCTATACTTCCGGCTCGACGGGCAAGCCAAAAGGCGTGGTGCATACCTGCGGCGGTTACATGGTTTACACCTGTTTCAGCTTCCGCAATGTGTTCCAATACCAGAACGGCGACGTGTATTGGTGTACCGCCGACATCGGTTGGATAACGGGGCACAGCTACATCGTTTATGGCCCGCTGCTGGCCGGGGCGACCACGGTGATGTTCGAAGGAGTGCCGACCTACCCCGATGCCGGCCGCTTTTGGGAGGTTTGCGACAAGCACAAAGTCAACCAATTTTATACCGCCCCGACGGCCATCCGCGCACTCATGGCGAAGGGCGACGAATGGGTGGACAAATACGACCTCGGCACTTTGAAGGTCATCGGCTCGGTGGGCGAGCCCATCAACGAGGAGGCTTGGCGCTGGTATGATAAAAAGGTCGGAAAGGGGCGCGCACCCATCGTGGATACTTGGTGGCAGACCGAAACGGGCGGCATCATGATAACGCCGCTGCCGGGCATCACCGACACCAAGCCCTGCTATGCTTCCTACCCCCTGCCGGGCATCCAACTCCTTTTGGTAAATGCCGATGGCGAGGAGGTCGAGGGCAATGGCGTGGAGGGTTTGCTCTGCGTAAAATTCCCCTGGCCTTCCATGCTGCGTACCCTTTACGGCGACCACGAGCGCTGCCGGCAGGTCTATTTTTCTGTTTTTGAAAACCTCTATTTCACGGGCGATGGCGCCCGCCGCGACATGGACGGCCGCTACCGCATCATCGGCCGGGTGGACGATGTGATCAATGTGTCGGGCCACCGCATGGGCACTGCCGAGGTGGAGAATGCCATCAACGAGCATCCGAACGTGGTGGAAAGTGCCGTGGTCGGTTTTCCACATGCCATCAAGGGGCAGGGCATCTATGCCTATGTCATCCCACAGAAAGCTGTTTCGGACGAGGCGGCATTTATCAAAGAAATACAAAACCTGGTGAGAAAGGTCATCGGGCCGATAGCTAAACCGGACGAGATTCAAATAGTGACGGGGCTTCCAAAAACGAGGTCGGGGAAAATTATGCGGCGGATACTGCGGAAGGTGGCCTCGGGCGATGTTTCCAATCTGGGCGATGTTTCTACTTTGTTGAACCCCGATGTGGTGGAGGAAATAAAGGCGGGGGCGAAGGTGGAGCTGAAGTTTTAAGGGGATTTTAAATAATGCAAAGACACTTTCGCACTTTTCTATACTGAACCATATTAGGTTTTGTGCATCGAGTGCAGGTTCTCCCCTTCTGGGGCTGGGGGCTGGCGAGGGCAAATGCACAAAACCTAATATGGTTCAGTATTAGCGGCTTTTTGTATAGGGAATCATATACACTTGCGACAACGCTGAATAGTTACGACTAAAAAATGCTCAAATCAAATTTATAGCAAAGTATCAAAAAAACGACCAAAGCCCCCAGCAAGCAAAAAGCCAGGATTTTCAAAAACCGCTTTTTCCCTTTTTTGTCAGAACGTATATAGCTATAGATGCCCCCAACGGATAAAACAACTATGGACACAAGGTTTAAAATACTGGCATGTTTTGGGAAAAAAATAGTGCCGCTTCCGAAAGCCAAGCCAATATAAATCAAAATTAATCCCGCATGTATTTCTTCTTTTCCAAAAAACAGTTTTCTTAGTTTTGCTTTTATTTTCATAGGGCAATAAATTTAGTTATTATTAAACAAGGTCAAATCAAATTTATAGCAAAGTATCAAAAAAATGACCAAAGCCCCCAGCAAGCAAAAAGCCAGGATTTTCAAAAACCGCTTTTTCCCTTTTTTGTCAGAACGTATATAGCTATAGATGCCTCCGCTGATTATACAAAATACGGCAATGGGAGATAAATATTTAGTGTAGCTAAGGGGGATCATAAAATCTATGGCCTCTATGAAAAACCCTATACATAACAAAATTACTCCTACATGTATATTGCCATCCCAGGTTATTAAATATTTTAATTTTTTCATAAGTTGATGAATTTAGAGGATCGAGAAAATAACTTTCCGATTTCAATAAATTGTCAAAAATTGATAAATTGCTGACAATGATATTGTTATTTTTTTGGTGGCCTAAAATTGTAAAGGAATTTTAAATAATCCAAAGACACTTTCGCACTTTTCTAACACACCATTTTTCGTTGTAATTATTGAATTGGGCTTTTCAGGCTTTACATCTTGGAGAATCTCCTGTACAACAACCAACAACCAGTCAAATAGCTGGCGATTTCATGGAAGGGAAAGAATATCAGGCATATATAGCCCCGACGAGGGCTTTGACATTTTGCGAAAGCGAAATAGAGGAAATGAGTAGAAAGGAAAGGATCGTGAGTAATTTCATGTTTGGTCTGTTTTGTTTGGGCAAATTTAATAGAGATTTTCCAGATTTTGGAAATCTGGAAAATCTGCACAGCACCTTGTAATAAAGAGGGCTGCCCCCATTGGTCAGAAGCAGCCCGAATTCACTCAAATGTAGATTGCCAAAAGGTTCTTGGATATATTCAATTGGTCATAGTGGTTCGATTCGTAATTAGCGGGCTATTTATTTTTTGGTAAATACCACATTGTCAAGGATTTGGCGAACTAATCACTAATCAACTAATTACGAATCACTGCAATAGTTCAATGTCAAACTCAATTGCCTCCTTAAATAGGCGCCCTATGCTCCGGCAGCCTTTTTCCGCAGAATAAAGTTTTCCCATTTCTGTAGGAGGGTACAGCTTGGCGAG
The DNA here is from genome assembly GCA_011321935.1 of Bacteroidota bacterium. Taxonomy (GTDB): domain Bacteria; phylum Bacteroidota; class Bacteroidia; order Chitinophagales; family Saprospiraceae; genus UBA6168. Next base: position 8,046 of record DROJ01000094.1, read on the forward strand.
GGTAATATTGCCGTTTTCATCGGTCACTTTAAAATGGATAGCGGTGGCTTCCCGTCCATCGGCGGTCAGGCGTTTTTCTGTTTTA
>DROJ01000095.1 GCA_011321935.1 Bacteroidota bacterium
AAATGGATAAAATAAAAAAATACCAAGCTGCCATCATACAAATATTAAATGAACGCACCAAGATAAAATATGCCAATCTTGATGCAAAAAACGAATTGATAATTGATCGGGAAAACCATCGTTACGAAGTTGTGACCCTCGGCTGGGATGGCTTCAAACGCATCCATTCAACAGTGTTGCATTTTGACATTATTGATGGCAAAATTTGGATCCAGCAAGACCAGACCGAATATGGGATTGCCAATGAGCTCCTTGAAATGGGCGTCCCCAAATCTGATATAGTATTGGGATATATGTCTTCGAGAAGGAGAAAGGAGTTTGATTTTGCGATGGCGTAAGAGGCTCGGAAGAATTATCATTATATGCTGGAAACAATCAATAACCATGACTAAAAACATCAATGAAATAGGATGGAAAATTATCGGCAACCCAGACGGGAACACAAATTTGACCAAACAGGAATTTGATGAACTTGGGGTTATTTTCCGTGAACGTTCCAGAAAATATACTGAAAAACAAAAGCAGGCATTTGAAATGGTCGCCGTGTTTTCAGCAATTAATTCATATATTGACGAGCCAATAAAAAGCGGAAAAATATTAGCACCCGGCCATTTTATAAAAGAATTATTAAAAATATACAAGCTGAAAAACAAAGACCTCGCCGACCAATTGGGGCTGACCAAAAGCAATTTCAGCGCATTGATAAACGGCAAAAGAAAAATCAATTTTGACCTTGCTATTAAATTGGGAAAAATATTCGGCATAAAACCAAAACTATGGCTGGACGTGCAGAACAAAAACGAACTCTGGCGTTTGGAAAACGCGGACAAAGAAAAATACAAAAAATATACGCTGGAGAATTTATTGAAGGCGTGATATATTGTTCACCTTTCATTATAAATATCATGAAAAACAAAAACTGGTTCTTAGCCTTATTTAGTGGATACGGTGTATCTGCCTTTATTCCAGAGCGGCGGCGTTTTGAACGCCGCATTACTAGCAAGAATTAAATTTTGGATAAAGTGCGGCGTTCAAAACGCCGCCGCTCTGGAATAAAGGCTTTGGGTTCCGGCACTCTAACAAATAGCAAGTGTTTCAAATAACAATGGCCAAATAAATAATTATCAAAGATTTTATTATAAGCCTATTTTTAAGCCCACTTGCATTTATTTTAAAGAATGACCGGCCCTGTTTTCAAAACCCTCCCCCCATGAACCTGCCCATCATCCCTTCCCTCACTTCCCTGAACACCTCTTCGTCCGGCGCAAATATCAGTTCCATTTCCAATGCCTGGGCAATCGGTTCGACAGCGTCGTAGGCCATGTTGGAGTTGACGATCAACTGCTGCGGGATGATACCTATTTGGTGAAGTTTCTCAAAAAAAACATTCTCAAACCTTTCTTTTATGTTTTTTGGACTGAACAGTTCAAAGCCGATGATCATTCCCGAACCATACACCATCCACAGGGCTATTTTCGGGAAATACGGGCGCGTCCTGTTTGGACCTTCAACGGGGTTGGGCATATAATCGAGGGAAAAACAAATGGCCGCTTTTTTCCGCTCCAGTTCCTTTTTGGCGCGGTTCACCAAAAAAGTGTTGGCTGGCTGCATGGGCGGTTCATCCCACTCCGGTTCTGGCCGGTACTCATCTTTCCATGCCAGCGCTCCATTCTCCCCGGTGGCTGTCCTTACCAGCATCCGGTCGCTGTCGTCCCGCAAAATTCCCATGTCCTCTTTGAAGCGTTCTGCCACTATCACTGCCTGCTGAAAACAGTGGGCCATAAAAGCCGCCTGTTCATCGGTCATGTAGTAGGGCAGGTATCCGGGGGACATTTCGCGGGCCTGTACCCATTGGTTGTGGCCGCGGAACTTGAGTCCCAGTTTTTTAAATACAGCGCGGTCGGTCTTATCGGTTTCGTTCCTGTCCACGAACTCGGTTTTCAGTATGTTCTGTTCCATGCCCAGGGCCAATTCGTCGCTCTCTGTTAAATCCTGATAGGGGGCCTGTACCAGCATATCATAACTTTTGTAGCCTTCCAACCCGGGATATACCCCCAGTGCATACACCACTCCAGCCGCGCCCATGATGCAGCACCAACCGACCTCTCCGGTCGCGGGGTCTTGTACGCCGAACATGTCGGAATCGCGCATCCATTGCCAGGGGGCAAGGTCGCGGAAAGCGATGGCGGATTGGTAAAAGTTTTCCCAGGTTTTGCGGTTGGTGGCAGTGATTTTCATGGCAGGCAGTATGTTTTGGTGAAAAAAAAATGACCGGGCAAAACTACTGTTGTTTTGACCGATTTATCATTTTTTCCAACAGTATTATTTTATCTAAAAACGGACGGACTTTGAAATCCGATAGATCATGAACCGTGCAGAATATACGGCATTAGTGCAGTGATTCGTAATTAGTTGACTAGTGATTAGTTCGCCAAATCCTTGACAATGTGGTATTTACAAAAAAATAAATAGTCCGCTAATTACGAATCGAACCATTAGGTTTATTTAAAATCACCCCGCAATGGGAAATTGCGGGGTGATTGAGGCAGCATTGCCCTGCAATTTCCCATTGCAGGGCAATTTGCACGGCCTGTCCCGACTCCTCGGAAAAACCTAAATTGGTCAGGTATAACACCGCTCCTACCCACCTCAGCCACTCACCCTCGGCGCTTCCAGCAATTTAAAAAACTGGTCCAGTTTAGGTGTAATCACGATCTCTGTCCGGCGGTTTTTGCGCCTCCCCTCCTCGGTAGAGTTGTCGGCTTTGGGCATGTATTCGGAGCGGCCGGCTGCGGTCAGGCGGGCGGGGTCAACATAATGGTCCGTTTCCAGGTTCCTTACCACAGAAGTAGCGCGTTTTACGCTCAGGTCCCAGTTGTCGGCAATGCAGGAAGTGTGCATCGGCACGTCGTCGGTGTGGCCTTCCACGATCACGTCGAGGTCGTTGTGGTCGTTGATGACGGCGGCTATTTTGCCCAAGACCGCTTTGGCGCGGGCGTTTATTTTGGAGCTGCCGGACTCGAAGAGCAGCTTGTCGGAAATGGAAATATGCACCAGCCCGCCGCGCACTTCCACGAACACGTCCTCGTCGTTGATGTCCATGAGGGAGCGTTTGAGGTTCATCACGAGGGCGAGGTTGAGGGAGTCTTTGGACTGCATCTTGGAGGTCAGGTCTTGGATGAAGCCGTATTGTTGGGAGAGGGACTTCATGGATTCGCTGATGCTCTCTGCCCCTGCCTTGCTGATGATGGAGAGGTCGGCCATGCGTTCGAGGAGGCTGCCGTTGGTCGTTTGCAGGTTGTCTATCTGCCCTTGCAGCAGGGCCACTTCCTGCTTTTTGAGTTCGAGCTGGTTTTCGAGGGTCTTGATTTTTTCCTTGTTGCAAGAGGTGAAAAGCAACAAAATGGCAAGGCTTAAAAATGATAGGTTTTTCATTAAAAATGTTTTAGTGAAACGAAGAAAAGTGTTTGTGCAATTTCTTCGTGTAATAGGTTGTAAAGTCTTAGAAGGTTCGGTAGTGTTAATTTTGACGTGATAGGCAGAAACATGTTTATCTGATTTCCAAGCACTCAAGCCCCCGTCTCCGCTGCTTTGTCATCTGCCTTTAGGCGGATCTGCTCACGTTAGGGAGGCTGCATGGCTGCACTTCTAACGTAAACAGATCCGCCTAAAGGCGGATGACAAAGCAGCGGAGACGGGGGCTTGGCCTAAGTGCTTGAAATCACGTCAAAATTAACACTACCGAAGGTTCGTTTCCCTGCCAGTTCAACGCCACTTTTGCCCCGTCTCGTACCCGTCTATGCTCCGCAAGTTTTTTTCTTTCCAATATTCTTTGATGCCCTCTTTGCCCTTTTTTCCGTTCGCCTCGTTCAAGCGTTCGCGCTGCCCAGCAAACTGGTAAAACGGAACGGCATAGCCGCAGGAGGTCTGCACCGATTCCACTTTCATGTCGAACACCTGCCGGGCGCCGGGCATTGGCGGGAAAAGCCCGATCAATTTTTCCCATCCTGCGTCCACTTCGTAAACGGCTTTTGCCGAACCATAGACCCGGAGTATCAGCGGCATTTCTTCAAAAGAACAGAACATCAAGGTCATGCGGTCGGCATTGAGGAGGTGGGCGGCGGTCTCGTTGCCGCTGCCTGTGAGGTTGAGCCAGGCGATGCGGTTTTTGTTGATGACCCGCAGCGAGTCGAGGCCTTTTGGGGACAGGTTTACCCGCCCGCCTTTGGCGGCTGTACCGACGAAGAACATGTGCTGTTTTTGGATGAAACCGATGAGCGGGTCGTTGAGGGAGGACATCATTTTTGCCATGAAAAAGTGTGTTTTGTGATTGCGACAGGTAAAACAACCTTTTGGGGAGCGATAAGTTTTGCCACAAGCATTGGTGTTCAAGTACAGGCTTGACAACTTTTGAAAAGTTGTCAACCCTGCTGCCATGCCACCCTGTTCTGCCATTTGCTCCGCAGGAGTCCTTTGGACCGAAGGCGAAAAAAAGCCTCTGATAAATCCCGTGGAGGTAGGGGGATAGGGGGCACTCGAAGCCGTAATTTCAACCAATTTAGCGGGGCACTCGAAGTGGCCCGCTAAATATCTGGCGCAGTTTTTTGACAAAAGAACGGCAGTTTCAAAACGGTAAATAACCTTACCTTTGCCCCCCCGGATTTCAACCGCCGGTAACAGCCAGTTAGTGGTACAAATCGTAATTAGCTAACCATTTAGTTTTTGGTTAAATGCTACATTATCAGGGATTTGACGGACTAATCACTAGTCAACTAATTACTAATCACTGCATTAGTATCAAAAACTACCTTATCCAAGATTCAATGACAAAGCCCACCTTCATTAAATTCACTTCAGCACTGGCTTTTCTTTTCCTGCTTGCCTTTTCGGCCGATGCGCAGCGCATCCGCCGCCTGCTGCTTTTCGCCGACGACTCTACCAATGTGAAATTGAAAACCCAGCGCCAATGGCTCGAAGCCGAAAGGCAGGGCGTGGAAGACCGGGACATCTGGATTGCCGTTTTCGACGACCCGAAAGTTTTGCGCCGCATGTACGAACACTACGACGTCGGACGTGCGCCTTTTTATGTCGTGCTGGTCGGCAAAGACGGGGAGGTGAAATTGCGCTCGGAAGAACTGGTGCCGGCAAGGGACTTGTTCGAGTTGATTGATTCGCCGCCCCAAAAACAGGCAGGGGCAGGGGATCGGACGGGCGGAAATTGAAGCATGCAAACCGGGCGAACTCTTTGCGCATTCCTTTGATATTATCCTTTCAAAAAGCAGCAGAGCCGAATTGCCGGCCACCTCCAAGCACTGTCCTTACTGTTTTGCCGCTGGAATCCTTTGTTTAGTGGCGGGCATAGCCGCTTTATCCCGCTTTAAACGACGGCGCGGGTCGGGCGTTTTCTGCCTTTTTTTAGGGTGTACCAGTTTCATTTCCTTGACAAGGTGCCCTGCGCCCGCATATTTGTCAATAATAAAAAGCACGTAGCGCATGTCCACCATAATATTGCGGCACAGCCGCAAATCGTAATTATAGTCGCTCATGGTGCCTTCCCAAGCCCGGTCAAAATTTAGCCCGATCAGGTTGCCGTAGGCATCAATAGCGGGGCTGCCGGAATTGCCGCCCGTGGTATGGTTGGAGCCGATGAAGCAGACCGGCATCTTGCCTTTTGTCCCATATTGCCCAAAATCTTTGTCCCTGTACAGTTGCCGGAGTTTTTTGGGAACATCGAACTCATAATCGCCCGGCACATACTTTTCCATCACGCCGGAGAGGTAGGTCTTCGAGCGGTACTTGACGGCATCCCGCGGCTCATAGCCCTGCACTTTGCCGTAACTGCAACGCATGGTACCATTGGCATCGGGGTAAAAACGCTCGTTCGGGAACACCTCCATCAGTGCCTTCATATAGGTCTGCTGCAGGGCGGCGACCTGCCCGTTCACTTCGTTGTACCTGCTCATTATTTTTTTGTCGTAAACATCTTTGAAGGCCTTCGAGAGCAAATAGGCCGGGTCGTTTTGGATGGCCTTCATCACGTCGCCGGGGGCCATTTCGAGGGTGGTGAGCATGAGGTCCATGTCGTCGAGGAAGGACTGCCCGAAAACCGTTTTGGCCATTTTATCATAATCGCCGTCAAAAGATTTCACCAAATTGGCGGCATAAGATGGGATGAACTGCGGGTCCACTTTTTTCATCATCCATTCCATTTGCGCAGCAAAAACCTCTTCGTCAATCTCCGGGCGGTAGTTTTTATAAAAGCCGTCGAGGTACTTTTCCAGTTTGGCGAGGTAGCTGTTGTAGCCCTCTTCGCCCTCGTCGTTGAACCTCCGCACCAGTTTGTCGGCATATTTTCCGAGGCGCAGCAGTTCCACGTTGCGGCCGGTTATTTCATCAAAATAGGCTTTTGCCAGGGCATAGGGTTCTAGGTCGGCATAGCGCTTTTTGAAATTTGGCAGCAGGTCTTTGTATTGTTGGTACTTGGGGTTGATGGCAACAACTTTTTGGAATTTTGCCTCCTGCGCCCGCTTCTTTTCCACTGCCCGCGAGGAGTTGAGGCCGAGGACTTCGCCCTGCCATTTTTTCCAGTAATTGGAGAGGCCCGACTGCTTGGAGGCGTATTGGATTTTGACCTCCGCATCGGCGCGCATGGCGGCGTTCCAGATGTTGAGGGTTTTGTCGCGCACGCTGATCTTTGCGGGGTCTATCACGTCTTTCAATTGCTCGATGGCCACAGCGGGCAGGTACTCGTTGGTGCGGCCGGGGAAGCCAAAAACGAGGGTAAAGTCGCCGTCCTTCACGCCGTCCAGGGAGATGGGCAGGAAGTGCTTGGGGCGGTAGGGCACGTTGTCTTCGGAGTACTCGGCAGGGCGGTTGTTTTTGTCGGCATAGATGCGGAAGAGGCTGAAATCGCCCGTGTGCCGGGGCCAAACCCAATTGTCCGTATCGGCGCCAAACTTGCCGATGGCCGACGGCGGCGCACCTACCAAGCGCACGTCTTTAAAGGTCTCGGTGATGAACATAAAATACTGGTTGCCATGAAAAAACGGGCGTACCTTGGCGGCCTGCCACTCTTCCATTTTTGCCGATTTTTTGATGGCGTCTATGTTTTTGTCAATGGCCGATTGGCGGGCACTTTTGTCCATGCCGTCGGTCACCCCGGCGAGGGCGGCGGCGGTCACGTCTTCTATCCTGATGACGAAGGTGGCGCTGCGTCCGTCGTTGGGGAGTTCCTCGCGGCGGTTCATGGCCCAGAAGCCGTCTTCGAGGTAGTTGTGTTCGAGGCTGCTGTGCTTTTGGATGCTGCCGTAGCCGCAGTGGTGGTTGGTGAGCATGAGTCCGCTGCCGGAAATGACCTCTGCCGTGCAGCCGCCAAAATGTACGATGGCGTCCTTTAGCGAACCTTTGTTGACGCTGTAAATGTCTTCGGCGCTCATTTTCATGCCCATCTCCTGCATCTCGGATTCGTTGAGCAGGCCGAGGAGGAGGGGCAGCCACATGCCTTCGCCAGCAAATATGGCGCTGCGGAGGAGGAACAGGAGGGCAAGGGAAAGGATTGTCTTTTTCATGGTGGAATTCTTTTTTGTGAAATGCAGGTGTCGGACGCCTCCGAGGCGTCCGACACCTACTGCCCGAGGTTGCGCCGCCTTTGTTCCCGATTTTCGGGAACAAAGTGGGCGCAGTGTTGGGCTTGTTTTTATTTTAAAATGAGTTGTATGGGGAGTTGCGAAGATAGGGAATGTTGGGGTTTTGGCAGGAATGCTTAACCCCGCCTCTGCGCCCTTCCGAAAGAGGGGGACAATTCCCCCTCTTTTGGAAGGGCGCAGAGGCGGACTGACCATTCAAGTCCATTTATCAACCTATCACCTTTTTGCTAAAACACTCCCCCCAAAACCCCCAAAATCAATTTCTTTTTCCGTAAAATTGCACTTCAACCTTCACAAATTAATGACAGACCGGCCTGCGGCCAAAACCCGACAGCCGGCCATTGCCCTTATGAACAGTATCATAACCCAGCGTTTTATCAAGTGCCTCGACAAGCTGCGCGAAGACGGCAAAGTCCGTTCCCGCCGCCAGTTTGCCCTCTCCCTCGACTACCTCGCGCAGAGCCTCAGCGAAATATCAAAAGGCCGCCGCGACGTGACCATCGAACTGCTGCGCAAGGCCGTGGAGACCTATCAGTTCAACCCCCTTTACCTCTTCACCGGCGACGGCCCGATGTTCATGACGGGCGAAGAAAACAGCGGCTTCCGCCTGCTCACCATCGTCACCGACGGGGAGGACGACGAGCGCATTGTCCATGTGCCGGTGCCGGCGCAGGCGGGCTACGCGGGCGACATCCTCGACCAGGCATTTGTGGAGACATTGCCGACCTACACCCTGCCCGATTACAAATACAAAATAGGTACCCACCGCTCCTTCGACGTGGCGGGCGACAGCATGGAGCCGACCCTCTTCGAGGGCGACAAAGTGATCTGCAGCTTCCTCGAACCCAGACTCTGGGAAACCTCGGTCAAGGACAACTACGTGTATGTAGTGGTGACCCGTGGCGATGTGCTGGTAAAACGGGTGTTCAACCAGATCAAAGAAAACAAACGGCTGCTCCTCCACTCCGACAACAATTTTTACGAGCCTTACTCTGTCCAACAGGAAGACGTGCGCGAAATCTGGTACGTGCGGGCCAAGATCAGCCCCTTCCTCCCCTCGCCCAACAATATCCAGAACATCGTGCGGGCAGAGGTGAAAGAACTGAAAGAGACGATCATGAAACAGGGGCGGCTGGTCGAAAATTTATACACTACGATAGAGAAACTGGCGGCGAAACAATAGGGTAGGGGACAGCTTTCGCAGGAGGGGGGTCACCTGAACATGGACTTCACCGCAGCCGCCCGTTCTTTCCAAAACCTGCGAAAGCCCTTTGGCTGCCGGCACAAATAAACCTTCGTTCCCCGCTCCCGCGCATATGGATGTTCCACTTCTCCGATCAGTTCTATGTCCGAAAATAATTCCTCCACATCCCCTCCCAACTCATCATTGATATAAATAAAAGATTTTTTATCGGGCGCTATTTCATCCGGCGCCCACATGCGGTAGGTATCGGCAAAGCTCACCACATTTTCCATACATTTATATTTTGCAAAATGCAAAACCGCTCCGGCCTGCCCATAATTTTCGGTATATATAAAGCAGCTATTTGGGTCGCCTGTTTTTTCGGTTGCTTTTATAGTTAAATTTGCTATTTCTTTCCAAGCCAACATATCGGCGTAATCTTGCGGCAGGGCTTCTATATTTCCCCGCTCCCAGCGGGTGAGGGAATTTATGCCCAAATCATTGGCCATAAAATCAAAATAAGCGAGCGATTGTTTCAGCGGCAATATGGGCAGGCTGCCGGGCAGCAAAGGCATATTTCCAATAACTATAAAAACGGCCAGTGCATATTGTTTCCATTTTGTTTTTAATTGCTGTTCCCAGAAAACACCGCCCGCGGCCATGAGCATCGGGTATGCGCCGAGGGTGTAATAATTTTTTCCTTTAAATACCAAAAACAATAACAGCGTGGCTATATATATCCAACCCACCGTTTTATATTTTTTCATTTTTTTATTAAATAATAAAAACAGCAGCCCCGGTATCCAAACCAGAAAACCAAAAAAGTGCATCAATACTTGGTCCAATAAAAAGATAAACGGGTTGACGGTGGCGAGCTGTGTTTCCGATAAATTTTGCATGTGAAATATAACGGGAAAATTATATTCCCACTGCCATAATAAATTGGGCAAAACAATGAGCAACGCAAGCCCCACTGCCAGCCATGTTTGTTTTTTTAAATATACACGCCGCTGCGAGGTCAATAAAAAAGCAATGGCCAAAGCCATGATTAAAAACGCAACTGAATATTTATTTAAAAAACCAATGCCCAATGCGACGGCCAGCCACATCAGCCATTTATTGTTTTCGGTTTTCAGATAACGGATCACAAATAAGGCCGCCAATGACCAAAAGAAAATATCAATAATAACGGGCATGAACATATGGCTGGAACGCAGGTAGGCAATAGAAGTAAAGCCCGTTATCCCCGCCAATATTTGCGCAAAATTACCGCCGCCCAAGTCCCTCGCCATCAGGCAGATAAGGAACAGCAATGCCGCCCCGAACAGCGCAGGCACAAGCCTTGTCGCAAACAGCCCATCTCCCAAAATATGCTGGTTTAAAAAACTGACAAAACCAATAAACGGCGGGTTCGACCAATAGCCCCAATCGAGGTGTTTGCCGAGGGCGAGGTACAGTAGTTCGTCGCGGTGGAAGCCGTAATGACTGTTGGTGGAGAGATGGAGTATCAATTTTGCGGAAGCAAAAAAGAGGGGTATTTTTATGTTGGACAGTCGCATGTTCAGAAATGTTTTTAAGATATAGATGCGGCGGGTTTTTGGATGCCCCTATTTTCTGCAATGCAGGGCGAAGGTTTCCCGTAAAGTGCGCAGAGTTATACTGCACCACTTTAGGTTTTGTGCATCGAGCGCAGGTTCTCCCCTTCTGGGGCTGGGGGCTGGCGAGGGCAAATGCACAAAACCTATTATGGTTCAGTATCAATAGACTTTATTCTGAATTTTTTTGTACGGCAGGCCGTCAACCGTTTGCCGTTGAC
>DROJ01000096.1 GCA_011321935.1 Bacteroidota bacterium
GCATATGTCCAGAAATACGAACAATATATCCATTATTTAAAAAAAGCAGGCATCGGGCTGCCCGAAGATTTTTCGAGGACAGCGCAAGGCAAAAAGGTGGTTTTATATTTGGCGCAGCAGGAACTCAACAAAGCAGATATATGCCATATCAGGCTGCATGCCCAAACGGAGGGAGAAAATATAAAAATGCTGGAAAATATATTGCTGGAAATAAAAAAAATATACCAGTTCAACCAGCAAAACAAACCGGCAATTGAACTCTCCATTGACGGGCAGGTATCTAATTGGGCAATGGTAAACGGGCGCTTGTTGTATTTTGATACGAGCACCCCGCTTTTTAAAATAAACGGAAAAGAACAAATGGACCCCGAGCTATTGTTGAACAGTACGCCACGGGCGCTGCGGTGGGTGATCCGGAGTTTCTTTTTGCAGGAAGTAATGGACCGGTATTATGACATCCGATTGGTATATGTGGATTTAATTGCCAATCTGCACAAAGAAAAAAAACAGGATTTAATTAATAAAGCAATTGAATTGGCCAATGATTTATTGCCTGCCGATGCCGAAAAAATCACCCGGAAAGAAGTGGATAAATATTATCAAGACGACAAATTCATCTGGCAATTGTTTTTGGCGCTGCGCAAAATGGACAGGTGGACCGCGACCAATATTTTCAGGAAACAATATGAATTTATTTTACCGGGAAAAATAGAACGATAATTATGTGCGATACATTTGTAGCCCTCCACAAAGCAACTGCCGACGGCTCGGTCATATTCGGAAAAAACAGCGACCGGGAAGCCAACGAGGCGCAAATATTGGAATGCCATCCACCGGGCAGCTATCCTCCCGGCACAAAATTAAAATGCACTTATCTTGAAATCCCGCAAATTGAAAAAACATATGCCACCATCATCAGCCGCCCCTTTTGGATGTGGGGCGCAGAAATGGGCCTAAACGAAAAAGGCCTGACCATCGGCAACGAGGCGGTATTTACCAAAATAAAAGTCGAAAAAAAGGGGGTATTGACGGGCATGGATTTATTGCGCTTGGCTTTGGAACGCAGCGGTACTGCCGTAAAAGCAAAGCAATTAATTATTGACCTGATTCAACAATATGGGCAGGGCGGGATATGCGGTTTTGAGGACAAAAAATTTGTTTACCACAACAGCTATATCATCGCCGACAAAAAAGAAGCATGGGTGCTGGAAACGGCGGGCAAATTTTGGGTGGCCAAAAAAATAACCGATTATTATGCCATCAGCAACGGCCTCAGCATCGGCAGCGATTACGACGAAATACACCCCGGCGCCGAAAAATATGCCCGGAAAAAAGGCTGGGCAAAAGGCGTTTTTAACTTTGCAGATGCCTTTTCCGATTTTCTTTTTACCAAATTTTCCGCCTGCAAAACAAGGAGAGGCAGGGCGTCCTATATTTTAAAAAAAAATAACCAGAATATATCGGTCAAATCGGCGATGGCACATTTGCGCGATCATATACTGAACCATAATAGGTTTTGTGCATCGAGGGCAGGCACTCCCCTTCTGGGGCCGGGGGCTGGTGGGGGCAAATGCACAAAACCTATTATGGTTCAGTATAACGCCGAAAACTATAAGCCCTCGAAACCCTTCCTGAGCAATACCATCTGCGCCCACGCCGCCAATGCCCTCACCCGGAATGCCTCTCAGACCACGGGTTCTATGATAGTCCACCTTGCCCCTGAAGCAACGGTAGTTTGGGCAACGGCGACCTCTGCGCCGTGTATTTCCATGTTCAAACCCATTTGGTTCGGGCAAGGAAATATTCCCGGTTTAGTAATCAAACCTAGCGCCCATTTCAATGCCAATTCTTTTTGGTGGAAGCACGAACTGCTGCACCGGGAAATAATCAAAGATTATCAAAGCCGTATAAAAATAATTAAAAATAAAAGGGATATAGCCGAAAATGAATTATTGGATTTGGTTTATAACCAAAATAAAAAAGGAATAAAAATTTCGCAAACCGCATTTGATAAGCACCAACAATTGATAGATGAATGGACAAATGAAATTAAAAACACGAGCATCAAAAACCCTCCCGGCTATATGTACAGAAATTATTGGAAAAAACTGAACAAACGCGCAAATATGCCATTATGAAAAAAATATTTTTATTTATAGCCCTGTTTGTTGCCGCCTATTTGTTTTGGTCATATATGGGCAGGAAAGGAAAGGTGCAATATAAATTTAACGAAGTAAAATATTTTCCCGTTTTCCAAAAAGATCCGGCCACTGCAAATATCGTCGGCGTGCAGCCATATATGACCAACCTCGATTATCAGGACGAAAATTCATTTTATAAAAAACTGGATTATTATATGGCGCAGGCAAAAAACAAAAACTGGCTGCGCCAAAACACAACGGTCGTTTTTCCCGAACATATTGCCTCTTGGCTGGTTGCCGCAGGCGAGAAAAAATCGGTTTATACCGCCGACAATATTGATGCCGCCATGCAGATTATGGTTTTATCAAATTTGCTAAATTTTTTAAACTATTATTTTAAATCAAATGCCGACGACCCCGCCACGGATGCCGTTTTTCAAATGAAAGCAAAAAAAATGGCGCAGATATACCAATCCGTTTTCAGCCGATTGGCGAGAAAATATAAAACCAACATCGTGGCAGGCTCTATATTTTTGCCGAACCCAAAAATAATGGACAATAAATTGATTGCCGGAAAAGGCCCCATTTATAATATGTCCGCCGTTTTCTTGCCCGACGGAAAAATAGCCCCGGCATTGGTCAAAAAAAAATACCCCATCGGCACCGAACTCCCCTTTTGCGCCAAAAATGAAAATGCCCTTCCCGTCTATCAATTAAATTCCGGGAAAATAGGCGTGGCCATTTGCGCCGATGCTTGGTACGGGGATATATACAGCGAATTAAATAAGAACAAAGCCAGTATTTTCATCGCCCCTTCTTATTCGACCGGGCATAAAATATGGCCCGCCAAATGGCATGGCTACGACGGGGCAACTGCCCCCGCAGAAATAAATAAAAAAGATATTGAAAATATAACGCTCGGCAGGGCATGGCACAAATACACCATAAAAAGGATCGGCAATACAAATATAAAAACGGGGATCGTTGTTTTTTTAAGAGGAGAAATATGGGACTTGGGCACCGACGGCCATTCTTTTATTTATAGGAACGGCAATGTTATATCCGTCCCAAAAACAGATATGCCCCTGCTGTTTAATGTGGAAATATAATTTCCCAACATGCTCTAAGCGCCTATGCCGCCTCGGCAAGCACTTCCCTCGGCGCCAGTACATTCTCCACATCTTTGTAGTCATAGCAGAAAAGGTCGTACAGCACTTGGTATTTATAGCCGTACATTTCGGCGATGCTGTGGATGGAATAGGTGAGAAAACGGTTATGGTCTTTCAAAGAAGTATTGGCCGGGACTTCATATTGGAAAGGCTCATCGAACACGACCCCTTTGGGCGGGGCGAGGTAATAGGCTGCTTTATTTTTGCCAGTAATCGTCCACCCCCTCGACAAAAGGAATGCGATTACAGTTTCAACTTGTGGATGGTCATATTTCATATTACCGGAGGGTTTGATTCCGCAATTTAAGCAATTCGCTAAAAAAGGCAAAAGCTGATTACCAGACAACAAGATGTCCAAAAAATTTTTCATCAATCACTTTCCTCTCCGTAGCCCCCGCCCCCCGGCGTCTCCACCACCACCCGGTCGCCTTTTTGCAAACGTCGGCTGTCCACCCCTTTCAGCGCCACTTTTTCCCCATTTTCTTTTTTTATCAAATACTGTTTTCCGCGCTTGCCCGGCCTGCCGTTTTCCAGTCCATAAGGCGCCGTTTTCCGGTGCTGGCTGATGATGGTCATGTCCACTTCTTCCAAAAATTCCATCTCGCGGACGATGCCGTCGCCGCCCTTCCACCGCCCCTTTCCGCCCGAATTTTTGCGGATGGCAAAGCGGTGCAGCCGTACCGGGTAGCGGAGTTCGAGTTCCTCCGGGTCGGTGATTTTAGTGTTGGTCATATGCTGGTGGACGGCGCTGCGGCCATCAAAGCCATCGCCTGCACCGGTGCCGCCGCCGATGGTTTCATAGTAGCCAAACTGCCCGTTCCCAAAAAGGAAATTGTTCATCGTGCCCTGGCTGCAGGCCGTTTTTGCGATGGGGGCAAATGCCTTCAAAAGCGCATCCACCAAACGTTGGCTCACCTCCGTATTGCCGCCCACCACGGCGGGGCAACGGGCGGGGTTGTCCACAAATCTGGGGTGCAAAAAACAGGCTCCCGAGCCATCGGGACGGGCTTCCGGCAAATGGATTTTCACGTTTTTCATCAGCCCTTCGTTCAGCGGGATGTCCTTGCCGCAGAGCAGCCGCAGCACATAAATGACGGCGCTGTAAACGATGGAAATATTGGCGTTCAGGTTAAATGGATGGACAGCGCTCGTTCCGCTGAAATCAATGCCGACCTGCCCGTTTTTGATTGCTGTTTTGACATGGATTTCATGCCCGTCGTCCAGTTTTTCTATTGCCGTAAAATACTGGTTATCAAAAGGTTTTAGCGCTTCGCGCAAAACGTCGGCAGCCGTTTCCTTCAGCTTGGCCATGTAGTTTTTCACTTTTTCGGGGCCATGCTCGGCCACCAGTTTTTGCAGTTTTTGCGCCCCTGTCAGCAGGCTGGCCAAAGCGGCGTTGATGTCCGCCAAATTTTCGTGCAGCGAGCGGGTAGGGTAGGGCGAACCGATCAACATTTCCTCGATGTCCGTCCATCTCGTTTCCCCTTTCCGAACCAAGTAGGTCGGCGCAAAAACGACCCCTTCCTCCTCCAAAACCACCGCATCGGGCGGCATCGAACCGGGGCGTTTGCCGCCTATCTCGGCATGGTGGGCGCGGTTGATGACGTAGCCGATTAAGGATGGGTATTTAGAGGAATTAGGTATTGAGGTATTTTCAAAAACGGCGCTTAATAGCGTTATATCTGGCAAATGTGAACCTCCATATTTTGGGTGGTTTACGATGGCCACATCGCCGGGGCCAAGTTCCAGTTTTTCCAAAACCAGCCGCGCACAAATGCCCAAGCTGCCGAGGTGGACGGGGATGTGCGGCGCATTCACGAGCAACTCGCCGTCGGCATCCAGCAGCGCGCAAGAAAAGTCGAGCCGCTCTTTGATATTCACCGAAAAAGCGGTGCGCTGTAACTGCGCCCCCATCTCCTCCGCAATGGCCGAAAAACGGTTGGTGAACAGCTCCAACTCGATGGGATTTACCGACGGTTGACGGTTGACGGCCAACGGTGGACGGGGGGCAGACGGGGTTTCAATGGCTGTTTTTGTATGTTTTAAAATCAAATTTTTGCCGGAGGCAACTTCCATCTGCCAGTCCTTTTCCAAATACGCCGTCGAGTATTTGTTCAGCAAAATGGCAGGGCCTTCCATCTGCTGCCCTTCCTTAAGGTCGTCCCAAAACACCTTCTTCTTTTTCTCGCCTTTTATCAAGGGCTTTGACGTTTTTTCCAGTGAGACTGAAGACTGAGGACTGCCGGACTGAAGACCAAAAGAGGCGGCTTCCATCTGCCAGTCCTTTTCCAAATAGGCCGTCGAGTATTTGTTCAGCAAAATGGCGGGGCCTTCCAACTGCTGCCCTTCCTTCAGGTCGTCCCAAAATACCTTCTCCTTTTTCTCGCCTTTTATCAAGGGCTTTGACGTTTTTTCCAGTGAGACTGAAGACTGAGGACTGCCGGACTGAAGACTGAAAACCGAAACCTTCAAACTCTCCACTTCCACCTCCCTCCCGCCGGGGTAGTGCCCAAAAAGCTGTCCGTATTTTTTTTCAAAGGCGGCTTCTATTTCGTTGATATTCAGGCCGGTAGCGCCGAGGTCGAGTTCGAGGCTGCTCTCTTGTCCTTGCAGGCGGAGGTACATCAATTGGCGGCCGGGCTGGATTTCGTTTTTTGCAAAACCCTCTTTTTCCAAACTGGCCGAAGCCTCGCCGACGAGTGCCTGCAATGTCTCCGGTAGCCATTTGCTCCACGGGAGTCCTTTCGGACCGAAGGCGGAAAGATTTTGTAAAACCTGTCGCTGTGCCATGCGGCTTACCCCCGCCTGCCCGATGCCAAAGGCGCTCAACAGGCCGCCGTCATAGGGCAAAATGAGGGTAGTGATGCCGAGCAGTTCCGCTATTTTGCAGGCATGGAGACCTCCTGCGCCGCCGAATGCGAGCAGCGCATAATCTTTTGGGTCGAAGCCTTTGGAGACCGAAATTTTGCGGATTGCCCCGGCCATTTTTTCGTTGGCGATGCGCTCAAAGCCGCGCAACAGTTCCCCCTCCGGAATGCGGGTTTTTGTTTTTTTGAAAATACTTTTTTGGATGCTCCGCAATGCAGATGCTGCCTCGTTTTTGTCCACCGGGATGCCCATTGCCGAGGGGTCGAGCTTGCCCAAAAGCAGGTTCACGTCCGTGATGGTCAGTGGCCCGCCGGTGCCATAGCAAGCTGGCCCGGGGTCGGCGCCCGCGCTCTCTGGCCCGACGCAAAGTTTCTGCCCGTCGAAGTGGCAAATAGAGCCGCCGCCCGCCGCTACCGTTTCGATGCTGAGGCAGGGCGAGAGCATTTCTGTGCCGGCTATTTTGCTGCTGTACGAGTAGTCAAAATGGCCGTCGTAGCGGGCGCTGTCGGTACTCGTTCCGCCCATGTCGAGGGTGATAACTTTCTGGAAACCAAGTGTTTGGGAAATAGCCGCCGCACCAACTACCCCTCCTGCCGGCCCGCTCAACAGGCTGTCTTTCGGGTAAAATGAAGCGGCGTTCGCGAGGCCGCCCGCCGAGGTCATCACGCGCAGTTTCTGGCTGGTCTCCGCTTTTGTTTTTTCGAAAAAAAGTGTTGTTGAAATGCCCTGCAAATAGCTGTCAATGACGGGGTGGAGGTAGGCGTTGACGAGCGCCGTTTGGCAGCGGGGCAGCAGCTTGATGGCGGGCATCAGCTCGTGCGAAAGGGAGAGGAAAGGGATGCCCGCTTCCCCGAATGCCGCTTTCAGGGCCAGCTCGTGGACGGGGTTTCGCCAAGCATGAAGCAGGGCGATGGCCACCGACTGGATGCCCGTTTTTTTCACTGCCCGCAGGAGGCGGCGTATTTCTTTTTTTTGTAAAATCTCGATGATGTCCCCGTTGGCATCCAGCCGTTCATTTACCTCAAAAACCTGCTCGTGGAGCAAGGCCGGCGCGGGGATGTCCAACTGAAAAAGCTGCGGCCGCTGCTGCGTGCCGATGCGGGTCAAATCTTTGAAACCTTTGGTGATGAGCAGCGCCGTTTTTGCGCCTTTTTTTTCCAAAAGTGCATTGGTGCCACGGGTAGTGCCGAGCCGCATTTCGAGCGGCGGAAGGGCTTGGCCGAGCGGCGTTCCGGTGGCGAGGCGGGCGGCGAGGACGGGGGCTTCTTCGTGTGCCGTTATTTCAAAAGTGAGAGGAAATTGCGGCTCGTTTTTAAAAACAGGGGCGCTGTCCAGCGTTATTTCATTTTTCCCGAAATCTATTTTTTTTATAAAAAACTCCCGTTCGGAAAGGCTTGGAATACGGAATTTATATTTTACGAAAATAGGTTTTTTGACAGGCCAGTTATGGGCGAACTGGAATTTTGCGGGAGCGGATATTTTTGTTATTTGCCCCCGTAAACGGCTGCTGCTCAATACTTTGAGCCGCTTTGTTTTGCCCGCAGGGCTGCGGGCTATGCAGTCGGTGAAAGTGCCGCCGGTGTCTGTCCATATTTGCCACATTTTTTAAAGGTTTTTTCAACGGCCTGTCTCCCTCGGTAGCACAGCCTTTAGGCTGTCCCGGCCAGCGTCCTTTAGGGCGCTGCACCCTAAAGGGCGCCGACCGGGACAGCCTAAAGGCTGTGCTACCAAAGGGTGGCCACGTCATTTTTTACTCCCCATTTTAAAAATAAAATAAAACGTCGGCGCCACAATGGTCAGCAGCACAAGGGGCAAAAACCAACTGCCCAGGCCGCTCGTCTTGCCCAACGCATTTTGGATCATCATCCAAGAAGTATAGGCAAACAAAATGAGGATGACCGCTTTGAGCCACCTGATCATTTGGGTGGCGCTGCGGTAGCTCTGTTCGGCATTTTCGGCGGTGATGTTTTTCATGTAATTGAAGTTGTGCGGGTTTTTGTTGACCACCGTCATCAGGGCGTAAATGAAAACCCCGACGGCTGTTACTGCCCAAAGAAAAACGGGTTGGCCATAGCCGTCGGCCTCCCCTCTTGCATTGAAATGGATGGGGATTTTTTCCGGCAGGTCGCCCCAGTAAATGATGGGCAGCAGGACGAGTGCCGCCAGTGCGAGCAAGGCCAAGCCTTCCAATATTTTATCGGCTGGCCGGAGTTCGAGCTTGATTTTAGGTCGTTCTGATTTTTTCATAAAATTTTGTTTTAGAGGTGATGCCAATCCGAGGGTTCGGGACAGGCTCTTTGCGCGGGCAAAGCGGGTGGAAAGGCCTTGCCTCTGAAGCCATGCCTTTGAGGCAACGCCTTTCCTCCCGCTTTGCCAACGCAAAGGCATCGCCTCAACCCGCCACGCCCTGCATCAAAAACGCGCAGATCAGCGCTCCATACGTCCCCAAAGCATAGCCAAGCACTGCCATCAAGACCCCCACCGGCGCCAGCGAGGGGTTGAAAGCTGCCGCAACGATGGGCGCCGATGCAGCTCCCCCGATATTGGCCTGGCTGCCCACGGCGACAAAGAAAAACGGGGCTTTGATGATTTTTGCGACCAGCAAAAGCAGCGCCACGTGTATCAGCATCCACACTGCGCCGATGGCAAATAGGCCGATGTTGTCGAACACTTCGCCGACGTTCATTTTCATGCCGATAGTGGCCACGAGAATGTAAATGAACAAGCTGCCCCAGTTGGATGCGCCGACGCCTTCCAGACGTTTTACTTTCGTAAAAGACAGCAGCAGGCCGACGGTCGTTGACACCACGACGATCCAGAAAAAGCTGCTCATCAGCGAGTTGAGCCGGATGGCTTCGAGGGTGTCTTTGAAGTGGTTGGACAGCCACGGCACGATGGAATCGGCGGCCATGTGCGACAGCGCCACGCCGAAAAATGCGACGGCGAGGAGCATGAACATATCGCGGGTGGTGGGCACCCGTTCGATGCTTGCCCGGTAGTTGGCTATCTTGTTTTTGAGGTCGGTGATGGCCGAGTTGTCGGCTTTTAGTTTGAGGTCGAGCTGGTCGGAAATGCCCGCTCCGTAAAGCAAGAAGGCCATCCAGATATTGGCCACTAGCACGTCCACGATGACCATGGTGCCGAAGAGGGAGTCTTTTACGTGGAAAATCTCTTTCATGGCCGCTTGGTTGGCGCCGCCGCCGATCCAGCTTCCGGCGATGGTCGAAAGCCCCCGCCATATTTCGTCGGGCGAGGCAGGGATAAAGCCTTCGGGAGCGACGTATGAAATGAGCAACAAGGCAATCGGCCCGCCGATGATGATGCCCAAAGTGGCCGTAAAAAACATGATGAGCGCCTTGCTGCCCAGCCGCCGGATGCCCTGCAAATCAATGCTGATACAGAGCAGCAACAGGCTGGCAGGCAAGAGGTAGCGGGAGGCCATGAAGTACAATTGGCTCTTGCCCATGAACCGGCCGTACTCGCTTTTGGCGATGCCCTGCGTTTTGAGCCATTCTTCTATTTGGGAAAATGAAAGGCCGTCGGGAAGCTGCAGTCCGCGGTCGGCCAAAAAGCCCAGCAAGTCGTTGTCGAACCATTCGGGGGCGACGAGGCCGAGCGGCCAATAAAGGAAGGCAGGCACAAAATAGCAAAGCACCAGCGTCGGGATGTATTTGTAAAATGTCTGCCAACTGGGCAGCTTGGAGGTGTAGAAAATGAGGCCGAGTATCAGGGAGAGAAATCCAAATGTGACGGCGTCGTTTGTGAAAAGTGGTTCCATTTGTTTGTGTTTATTGGTAGCATAGCCTTTAGGCTGTCCCGGTCGGTGTCGTTTACGACGCCCTGAAGGGCATCGGCCGGGACAGCCTAAAGGCTATGCTACCGAAGGGCTAAAGATAGTAGTTTAGCCGGAATCACCTACTTTTGGCTTCTTTTTGAAAATAAAAAAATATATGACACACGAAGATTTTATGAAAGAAGCCATCGGCCTCGCATTGGATGGCATGCGCAATGGAACAGGCGGCCCGTTCGGCGCGGTGGTAGTTAAAGGTGGCAAAATAATCGGCCGGGGCAACAACCGGGTTTCTTCCAGCAACGACCCCACAGCCCATGCGGAAATAGTCGCGATCAGGGAGGCCTGCCAGCAGCTTGGCCATTTTCAGTTGGACGATTGTATAATATATACTTCCTGCGAACCATGCCCGATGTGCCTCGGGGCTATCTATTGGGCGAGGCCAATAAAAATATATTATGCCTGCACCAAAGTAGATGCTGCGGCCATTGATTTTGACGATGATTTTATTTATAAAGAATTGGAACTGCCGCTGGAGGAGCGTAAAGTCCCGGCAATACAATTATTGAGGGAGGAGGGATTGGTTGCGTTTGATGAATGGAAAAACATGGAGGACAAGGTGGTTTATTGAATGAAAAAAATGAAGGTTTTTGAATATGGAAAAATTGTTTTAATTAAAAAATAACGTGTTTTATTAAATGTTTTTTTCTAAAAAAAAATATCATTTTTGTAAAATAAAAATTCTGTGTTTTGAAATCAATAGTATTGACGAGAAATAAAAAAGCAGCGAATTAAATTTAATTAATTTGCTGCTTTTTAATTTGAAAAATATTTACGGAAAATTTGAAAATATATTTAAAATTAAATACGGGATGTATTTCTTTAATAAGTCGGTACAGAACTGTCTATTTCATGCGACCAAGCCAATATGCCACCTTTTAAATTATATAAATTTTCGAGCCCAAAAAGGTTTTCCAGTTCGCGTATGGCAACGGCACTGCGCGCGCCACTTCTACAATATATGATTACCTTTTTATTGCGCTCTATTTTATTTGGAAAATTGGAAATGCCTGCCAATGGGATCAGGTCTCCTTTAATGTTTGCGAAAGCGTGTTCATGTGGTTCGCGCACGTCAATCAATTGAAAATCTTCGCCTTTAATAATCAGTTCATTTAATTCATGTACGGTCACTTCCTTGACCGGTTTTTGTTGGCCGGGCGGAAGTATCCCGCAAAATTGTTCGTAATTGATAAGCCCCTCTATTTTAGTGTCCGGGCTTTTCCTTATTTTCAAAACACGGGTGGTGAAATTGGCCGCGTCAAAAAGAAATAACCTGCCCGCCAATGGTTCGCCCACGCCCGTTATTACCTTGATTACCTCGCTCGCCTGCATAGACCCGATGATGCCCGGCAATACGCCCAAGACGCCTCCTTCGGCGCAATTTGGGACGAGCCCGGGGGGGGGCGGTTCGGGGAACATGTCCCTATAATTAGGGCCTCTCGTGCCGTCTTCATTCAAATAATTAAAAACAGAAACCTGTCCCTCGAACTGGAAAATAGATGCGTAAACATTGGGTTTTTCCTCCAGAACACAGGCATCGTTGACAAGGTAGCGGGTCGGGAAATTATCCGTTCCGTCGGCCACTACATCGTATTGCCGCACCAGTTCCAGCGCATTTTTTGTGGAGAACCTAACTTGGTGAACCGTGATTTTAATATGCGGGTTTAATGCTTCCAATTTGTTTTTGGCAACCTTCGCTTTAAAGTGGCCGACATCATTTATATTAAATAAAACTTGCCGCTGCAAATTGCTTTCTTCCACTATGTCGAAGTCCACTATCCCGATATGCCCGACGCCTGCCGCTGCCAAATATAACAGTGCCGGACTGCCGAGGCCTCCCGAACCTATGACGAGGACTTTTGCATTTTTTAATTTTAATTGCCCTTCCATTCCGAATTCTGGAATAGTAAGGTGGCGGGCATAAAGGGTCAGTTCGTCGGGGCTTAATTTATTGTTTGACATGGTATGAATAATTATGCTATTGGCTATTAGCAATTAGCAATTAGCTGTTGGCCAATAGCCAATAGCCAATTTAATAAATCAACATCCTCCAGCAATTATAGGCACAATACTGATTACCGAATCATTGGCAATGGTTGTGTCTTCTTTTTGCAATGAATTAATATCGTCTTCTCCCAAATATATTTTAATAAATGAACGGATATTAAAATCATTGTCGAGCAGGTGACGGGTCAATCCATTGTATGCACCGGTCAGTTCTTGGATAGCCTCTTTTATATTTGAACCAGAAGTTTCAAAGGTAGCTGTATTGGCAGTAAACTTGCGCAAAGGCGTCGGGATGATAATTTTTGCCATGATTTTAATATTTTAATAAAATAATTAAAAAACAAAAAGATAATTTATGAAAATATAGAGATGCTTATATTCTCTTTTTATTTTTTAATTGGCATAAAGAAATGATTTTATATGGGTGTATTTCAAAACTTCGGTCTTTCCTCCGCTTGGCCCCTTAGTCCCCAGTAGGGTGGCCGTCCCGCACCGAAATTTTAAAATACACCCTTTTATATGGATTGGAATTTAATCGGAAAACATTGCCATATGTTTGACGGCAACCTTTTCTTCCGCAAATTTTTTTTCGATTGTTTCTTTTAACCGCCACGATTTAATATCGGCAGCTTTTCCATTTTTCACTGATACGATAACGTAAGAAAAATAAGGCATGGCAAGAGCCAGGTCATGTGCCGAGGCAATCGCCGGATGGTTGGGGTGGGAGTGATATGCGCCCAATAATTGCAGCCCGTTTCCCAGTGCATATTTTTCTGCTTTCATATAGTCGGGCGGCGAAATTTCAAACTGCTTTCGTCGGTCTCCTTTTTTGTTATTGGCAACAGGCATTGCTTCTGTGACAAACCGCCCGTCATTTTCGTGGCCGTATAAAAAACCACAGCATTCAAAAGGGAAGGCCTGTTCGCCATGCCGGACAATGGCTGTCTGGGCTTCTCCGCTCAATGTGATTTTATATTGACCCATTCGATTTGATATTTGGTGTCCGACGCCTTAGTTTGTTCGGTGCAGGTGTCCGACGCCCTTATGCAAAAATCACTTTCATCGCTTCTGAGTATTTATCCGCAGTATCGGCAAAAGTGGTGACAATGATGCCCTTGTCGATTTCCTCGGCTACTTTGATGGCACCGCACAAGTTGGCGGCAGCGGTCGGGCCAATGAGCAAGCCCTCAGTTTCTGCTACTCTTTTTACCATGGGGTATGCCGTTGTAGCATCTATCTCAAGGATGCGGTCAGGCAGGCTTGCATCGTAAATTTTTGGTACAAAAGCAGCCGTTTCCATGTGTTTCCATCCCTGCAGCCCGTGCATGGCGTTATCGGGCTGGAGCGCCACCAATTCGATGTCGGGGTTGTATAGTTTGAGCCTTCGGCCAGTTCCCGTGAGTGTTCCGGTAGTACCCAGTCCCACCACAAAATGGGTGATTTTGCCATTGGTCTGGTTCCATATTTCATGCCCCGTGGAATTGAAATGTGCTTGCCAATTGCTGTCGTTGGCGTATTGGTTGGCGTGGTAGTAGAGGTCAGGCTGTTCGCGGAGCAGTTCCTTTGCTTTTACCTGCGAGCCATCGGTGCCGTCAGCTTTTGGCGTGAGCATGAGGTTTACGCCGAGGGCAAGCAAAATCCGTTTGCGTTCTTCCGAGGCGTTTTCCGGGAGGCAAAGGGTTACGGGGATGCCCAAAGCGGCTCCGATAGAGGCGTAGGCGATACCCGTATTGCCGCTTGTTGCGTCGAGGATGTGCTTTCCCTGTCCGATATGCCCGTCCCTGATCGCGTTTTTGATGATATTGAAAGCGGCCCTTGCTTTTACGCTGCCCCCGATCTGTTGCCACTCCAATTTGGCAAAGATGCGGACGCCCGGTTTGTGGTAAGCCCCTTTTATTTCATAGAGCGGGGTTTTGCCGACTAGTTGGCCTGTGTGGAGTATTTTTTCTTCGTAGCCCAGTTGATGGATGTTAAGCGTCGTGGTCATCATAAGTTAGGTATTATTGGTTGTGGTATTGGATATTATTGGTATTGGGTATTAAGCAGCGGAGAATGGGAATAAATGCCCAGTGCCAATGATAACCAATATTTTTAATTCTCCAATACTGAACAAAAAAAAAGGCCCTTCCTGTTCGGAAAGGCCTTTTTTGTTTGATAATCAGTGGCTTACAGATTGTCACTACATTAATGGGTTGCCTCTCCAATAAGGAATGGTACAACAACAACATGCAGCGACGATATGTAAAGTAGAAATCATAATTTAAAATCTGCCCTCATAGACAAATGAATGCTGCAAAAGTTCAAATCTTGTGCCATGAAGTCAAGGAAGGTGCTTTATTTCAACAAATAAATATTTTTTTAAATTATTTAAAAACATTCAATGATAGGCTAAGGCTTGGCGGGATTTTTGGATTGGCAGAGGGTAGGTTATGGATGTTCTGTGAAACATTTTTTAAGCAAGTGAAAACAGTGAAAACAACCGCTTTTGAGCGTGGAAATCTCGAAGACAAGCAATCCTTGAATTTGTGCGCCTTGATTATTTTTGTTTGATTATCAACGATAAACAGATTTTTAAAAAAATAAATATTAATTTATTTAATTTTTTTTGGCAAATTAGCAAGAGAAAAATTGTTGTGGGGTTGCTGCATTCAAAGATTTTGACTAACTTGCGGCTGTTTTTAAACGATGTATTCTTATAGTCCCGTTGAACATAGCATTAATCTCATGGAAATGACAAGACTTACACAATCTTCACTTGGGGAGTTTGTTCCTAAAACTCATCTGTTCCCCAACCATCTACCGCTTTATAAGTTTTTCCATTTTCGGAGATCGATCTTTTGATTGGTTAGCCGTATTGTCATTCCTTTTTCTATTTCCCTTTACCGATTTTCAAGTTTTAACAGGACATTATTTAGGACTATAAGGTTTTTGAAATGAATGTTTTGACCCGATGGTCTTTCCTCATTGTATCTGGCAACAGGTGCGGGGATCGTCCGTCTATCGTCATTTAATGATGTTCGATCAACTCAATGGCTGTTTGCCCTTGGTGGAGCGTTTTGCCTACCACTACCAAAAGGGCAGGCGGACCTGCTAAAGGCAAATGGCCGATACAATAGTTGGTTGAACATATATATACTAATGTGTAGCACCTGGAAAAGAACCCCCAGTTACTCGCATTGGTAAGGTCTCAATAGTGTTAAAGCAAACAGTAATAGCATGATCAGGCTTTACAACTTAAATGCAGGTTTTATCAACCTCGGCGCGCTGCATGTGCACCGGGGCAATCCTCGTTTAGGGAATACTTCCTGTTTCATTGCCGATTGTTTGCGGTTTCCAAGCAGCCCCCTTTCGTCGGGCGTAAAAATATATGTGTAGTACTTTATCTTAAGAACCTAAGTTTTAAACCATTTAAACAAATTGTAATCTTATGAAAGAAACGAATTTTACAAGAGAAAAAACCCGAACGGGGAATTTCAATTGCTTGGAATTCGAGAAAGGCAAATCTTTTATTTTGTCTCTTCTCTTGTTTTCTCTGGTACTCTTTTCAACGAATACTGCGCTTGCAAGCGGGGGCTTCTTTGGGAAGATGCTAAAGAAAGCAGAAAAGGTTATGGTGGCTCAGCCACTAGCTGAAAGCGGCGTTACGATGGCACCCATGATGGTGGCATGTGCCGCTGGCGATGCTCAAATAACCTCTGTCTGTGCCTGCGATGACGGCATGGGCAATGTCACGTTTAACGTGACCATTACAAACTGGCCTATTGCGGGCGGTCCTTATGACGTTGCTATTTTATATACCAACAACATACCACCTAATACGCAGATCATATCTCGGTCAGGTGATCCTGCTGATCCAGGAGGGACGGTTACACTGGCGTTTGGCCCAGTTTCCAACCATCTGGCACCTGCCGGGACTGTTGCTATGGTATCTATTATTGAACAAGGTACCAATGCGGCTACGGTCATTTGTCCTGACCCCTTTGCATACATGGTGGCTGCGCCTTTGGCCATTACGTGCCCAGCAGACGTGAATTTGGGAACCTGCCCTGCAGACCTCAATGCACAGTTTGCAACTTGGTTGGCCGGGTTCACTACAAGCGGTGGATGCAACGTAGTAGAAATGGGCTTGGCTGGGGCTATGCCTCCTGATCCATGCACAGGCGGAACGACTACAATCAATTACAGTGCTACCGATGATTGTGGCGGCATGGCCAATTGTTCGGCCTCCTTCACTGTTCCTGCTTCTTCTCTCATTGACCCGGCTACGGATATTGCAGACCAACTTCCAGCAAGCGTTGATTGCAGTGCTTATGGAACATTGCCTGCTCCAGGGTCAACCATTATGGTCACCAATGGAGAGCCTGGCGATTGTGAGCGTACGGCTACCTTGACACTTGCGGCTCATGCAAATCCAGGTGCTTGTGGAGGTGTTGTCACTTTCACTTGGGCTGGTGCAGACAACTGTGGAGATCCGGTAACTTATACGGAAGATGTTACCGTAAATCCTGCACCTCAAGCTACGGCTGCTAACCCTGGCCCTATCACCGTAGATTGTGATATGGTGCCTGCAACAAGTATGCTTGCTTTCTCCAACGGAGAAGCTGCTCCTTGTTTGATCAGTGGTTCTGTTACATCTACCCAAACTGCCCATCCGGGCGCTTGCGGCGGTACGATCACCGAAACTTGGGAGTTTACAGATGGCTGTACTCCTCCACGGACGACTACTGTTACCAGAACGATCACTGTTAATCCGGCGC
>DROJ01000097.1 GCA_011321935.1 Bacteroidota bacterium
CAAAAATGTTTAAACATATTCTGGCCAGTGGATCTGATATTAATTGGATGGCCATATTCGCTTTGCTGACATTTTTTTTCCTTTTTGTCGTCAGTGTAATATTGGTGTTTGGAAAGAGCAAAGCGTATATTGACAAAATGTCCAACATGCCATTGGACGATTCAACTTCTTATGAAAACAAGGGAAGAGGAAAATGAATAAACCGCATTTTTTTACTTGTTTAATAACCAACGGAAATGAAAAATAAAAAATCAATTTTTTCAATAACAAGCCTTCTTTTAATAACGGCGGCCGCTGCTTTTGCCCAAGAGCCAGAGGTAGTGGAGCCCGCCCCTTCGGAAACAATGAACTGGTTTCTGAACAACATGTTTTTCATCTTGGGCGTCTTGGTGATTTTCATGGCCTTCCTCGCCATGTTTTATTTGAACAACATGATTTTGCAAGCGCAAAAAATGCAGCTTTTGGAAAAGCATGGACTTGCCGCCATGGAAGAAGCCAAGCTGCTCGACAAGGAATCCCTCTGGACCCGGCTCGGCAAAAAAATATGGAACCGGGTCGAGCCGGACAAAGAAGAGGACATCCTTTTCGACCACCAATACGACGGCATCCGCGAACTCGACAATGTGCTGCCCCCGTGGTGGGTCGCCTTGTTCTGGGGCTGCATTATTTATGGCTTTGGTTATATTGGTTATTACCACATGGGCGGCGGCGGATTAAGCTCGGCGGAAGAATATGAAATAGAAATGAAAGCAGCCGATAAAGCCGTAAGGGCGCACCTTGCCAGCCTTGGTGACCAAATAGACGAGACCAATGTGGAACTCCTTACCGACGAAAGCGACCTCGCAATCGGCAGTGAGATTTTCCATGCCAAATGCACTCCCTGCCACGGTGCGAACGGAGAGGGCAACAGCATCGGCCCAAACCTGACCGACGAATATTGGCTGCACGGCGGCGGCATTAAAAATGTTTTTAAAACCATTAAATACGGTGTGCCGGAAAAAGGGATGATTTCTTGGAAATCGCAGATCAGAGCTGGCGACATGCAACATTTGGCAAGCTATATTCTTTCCCTCCAAGGCTCTAACCCGCCCAATGCAAAAGCCCCGCAAGGGGACAAATGGGAAGAACAATAAAGGGAGTGAGAATGGTATTATGGGTATTGAGGTATTATGGGCTCGGCGAATAATAACCTTCCGTTTATGCTTGTTCTTTTTAATGCAGGCTTCTTTAAAAAAATATCAAATAGAACCACTGTGCTCTATTTTTTTGCATCGCCTGCATCAAAAATAACGTCGCCTAAATCGGAAGGTTATTATTCGCCAACCCCTTAATACTAATAATACCATTCTCAATACCAATTAATTTCACCTTTACATTGAAATGGAAAATCCGGAACAAATAAAAGACACGGAAGCCTACCGCGATAAAATAGCGACGGTAGATGCAGAAGGCAAGCGGATATGGATATATCCCAAAAAGCCAAAGGGCAGGTTTTATAAATACCGTACTTATGTGTCCTGGGTTTTATTGATCGTTTTATTTGGTTTGCCTTTTATAAAAGTGAACGGTGAGCCATTTTTTATGCTCAATATAATTGACCGGGTCTTTATTATTTTTGGCGTCCATTTTTCCCCGCAGGATTTTTATTTGTTTGTATTCGCCATGCTGACCTTTTTGGTCTTTATTATTTTATTCACCGTCATATACGGACGGCTGTTTTGTGGATGGGTTTGCCCACAGACCATTTTTATGGAAATGGTTTTCCGTAAAATAGAATATTGGATAGAAGGCGACGCCGGTGCGCAACGCCGACTGGACAAAGCACCGTGGACAAGGGATAAGATAATCAAAAAAACGGGCAAGCAATTAATATTTATTTTAATTTCCATCCTTATTGCCCACACCTTCCTGAGTTATATTGTCGGCCTTGACAGGGTCACTGAAATAGTAACAAGCCCACCTTCGGAAAACCTCGGCGGCTTCTTTTCCATGATCGCTTTTACCGGGGCATTTTATTTTGTTTTTTCAAGGTTGAGGGAGCAGGTCTGCACCACTATATGCCCTTACGGCAGGCTGCAAGGTGTATTGACAGACAATAACACCATCCTCGTTTCTTATGATTTTATAAGGGGCGAACCACGGGGCAGGATTGCTAAAAAAAGAAAAAAACCAGCCCCTAAAACAGCCCCCTCAAAACAGTCCAATGTTACGCTGGAAAAAATGATGGGACTGCCCGAAACAAATGCAAAAGCCATTATCGAAAACACGCCGATAGTGGATGAAACCCCGCTCAAAACACTGGGCGACTGTATAGACTGCAAGCTGTGCGTAAAGGTCTGTCCAACGGGCATTGATATCCGCGACGGGGTGCAATTGGAATGTGTAAATTGCACCGCCTGCATGGATGCCTGCGACGAAGTGATGGAAAAGGTCGGACGGGAAAAAGGGCTGATCCGGTATGATAGTTTGAATGGAATAGAAGCGGGGACCAAAAAAATATTCACCCCACGGGTAAAGGCATATACGGTGGTCTTGGCCATATTATTGGCGGCCAATGTTTTCTTCCTGACTTCGAGGACCGACGTGGAAGCGGTGATATTGCGCACGCCCGGCATGTTGTACCAAGAGGTAGATGAAAACCATGTCAGCAATCTATATAATTACGAAGTGTTCAATAAAACGCCCGAGGATATGCCGATCCGGTTTGAACTGAAAGACGGGGGCGGGCGTATCAAGTTGGTCGGCGACGCACCAACGGTAAAAGGCAATGATATGGGCAAAGGCGCATTTTTTATTGAAATGGAAAAAGAAAAATTGCAAAGCCGGAAAAACAAGATAAAAATACAGGTGTTCTCTGATGATAAATTGGTGGACGAGGTAAAGACTTCGTTTTTTGGGCCAGTGAAGTGAAAGGGTTGATGGGGCTTGCGAAAAGATTTTACAGATTTTTGAAATCTGGAAAATCTACAAATGCAACCAAAAATAAATTAAAATGAAAAAATTTAACTGGGGCACAGGCATATTTGTTTTTTATACCGTATTTGCCATATCGCTTTTTTATATGGTTTACCGGTCAACACAACATGACCACAGCTTGGTGGTGGACAATTATTACGAAAAAGACCTGGACTACCAGAGCAGGTACGACCAAATAAAAAACAGCCGCAACCTGAAAGAAGGGCTCCGCATTAAATTAGAAAAAAAAGAAAAGATAATTTCCCTTTCATTTCCTGAAAATATGGACGGGGTGACCGGGAATATACTTTTGTACCGGCCCGACAATAAAAAACTCGACAAGAATATACCCCTGCAATTAAATGCCGAAAACAGGATGGACATACCCACCGATAATATCGCCTCTGGAAAATGGAAAGTGGAAGTGGAATGGGAGCAAGGCGGGGTATCTTATTTTGATAAAAAAACATTGTATTTGCCTTCCGTTTAATTAAAGTTGTCAACTTTTAAAAAGTTGACAACTTTCTAATCAACGTTTAAAAACACAGCATGCTTTGGACTGCCTTTATCATGGGCCTTTTTGGAAGCCTGCACTGCGTCGGCATGTGCGGGCCGATTGCCTTGGCACTGCCCGTGGCGTCAGAAAATAAGTTTTCGGCGGTGTCAAAAATATTGCTTTACAATTTCGGGCGGACGGTGACCTATGTGTTCCTCGGGCTGTTGGTCGGCATATTGGGCGAGGGGGTATTTTTGGCAGGCATGCAAAAATGGCTGTCTATAGGGCTTGGCATATCTTTGCTTATTATTGCATTGTTTTCCATAAATATAGAAAGCCGGTTGATAAAAAACCCATATATCGGGAAGGCTTTTTTTTCAATAAGAATATTATTGGGGAAATTATTAAAAAACACTTCTGCACCCGCTTTTTTCCGCACAGGTTTGGTAAATGGTTTTTTGCCGTGTGGGCTGGTATATATGGCCATTGTCGGGGCGGTGAGTATGGGCAGTTTGACCGGCAGTGCGATGTATATGCTGTTGTTTGGGATCGGCACTATCCCGCTGATGCTATTGGTGTCGGTGGCCGGGCAGCTTGTTTCTTTAAATATAAGGAACAATATTAAAAAACTCTTTCCCGTATTTGTTACCGCACTGGCTTTGTTGCTGATATACCGGGGCATCCGGTTCGATATGCCCGATGATTTTAGCTTTTGGGAAGTGATGCAGAATATGCCGATGTGCCACTGACGGGAGATGGTCAGCCGTTTTTTAGGTTTCCGGTGAGAGAAAGACAATTCAAGGGGGGGGCAGTTACAAATAAAAATAGAGGAGCCATTATAATAACCAACCCCAATGCCTTGAACCTACTGTTCCCGCCTATATAGTGCCTTCGGCACTAGGTTTTTCAACCCAAGGCGTGGCTTTTAACTAGTGCCTTCGGCACTAGTTTTTTTTCAACGCAAGGCCGCAAGGCCGCAAGGGAACGCAAGGGTTAAAAGCCTTGTCTTGCCTTGCGTTCCCTTGCGGCCTAGCGGCCTTGCGTTGAAAAATCTAGTGCCGAAGGCACTAGGCATATAATATTTGCAACTACTCTGGTATGTTATGCATCGGTAGCACAGCCTTTCCCAAAGGGATTCCTGTGGAACAGGCTGTCCTGTTTGCCGACGTTTACGTCGTTGCCAGTTTTCAAACCATGCACAGACGTAAACGTTTGTGACCGGGACAGCCTTTAGGATGTCCTACCGATGCATAACATACCAGAGTAGTGGTTCGATTCGTAATTAGCGGACTATTTATTTTTTGGTAAATATCACATTGTCAAGGATTTGGCGAACTAACCACTAATCAACTAATTACGAATCACTGCAGTAGTTACTAATATTTATTGCCGGATGGCAATTGAAATATTTAGAAAAAAATATTAACCATTAAATGCAAACCACCTCCTTCCAAGTAACCGGGGGCCGCAGCCTCAGCGGCGAAATAACCCCTAAAGGCGCAAAAAACGAAGCCCTGCAAGTCCTCTGTGCGCCGCTGCTCACCACCGAAAAAGTAAGCATCTCCAACATCCCCGACATCCTCGACGTGCGGCGGCAGATAGAACTGCTGCAAGGGTTGGGCGTCACCGTAGAACGCACCTCGCACGACACTTATACTTTTCAGGCCGACAAAGTGAACATGGGCTTTTTGGACAATAAAGAATTCCGCCGCAAGGCGCGCAGCATCCGCGGGTCGGTGATGACGATGGGCGCATTGTTGGGGCGTTTTGGCAAGGCCATGCTGCCGCAGCCGGGCGGCGACAAAATCGGCCGGCGGCGCATGGACACCCATTTCCTCGGCCTGCAAAAACTCGGTGCGGAGTTCCGTTACGAGGCCGACATCCGTACTTATTTTATCGAAGCAAAAGAATTGCGGGGCGCTTATATTTTGATGGATGAAATATCGGTGACGGGCACGGCGAATGTTATTTTTGGGGCAGTGCTGGCCACGGGAACGACCACTATTTACAATGCCGCCTGCGAACCATATATCCAGCAACTCTGCAAATTGCTCAACCGGATGGGCGCAAAAATCAGCGGCACCGGTTCTAATTTATTGACAATCGAAGGGGTGGCTTCGCTCGGCGGCGCCGACCACCGCTGCCTGCCGGACATGATAGAGGTGGGCAGTTTCATCGGACTGGCAGCCATGACCCAATCGGACTTGACCATCAAAAATGCGGGGGTAAATGAGTTGGGGAATATCCTTCCCGTTTTTGAACGGATGGGCGTTGATTTGGAAATAAACGGCGACGATATATATGTGCCGGCAAAAGAGGAATACGAAATCAGGGGCTTTATTGACGGCTCCATCATGACGGTTTACGATGCGCCGTGGCCGGGTTTTACGCCCGACCTTTTGAGCATTGTTTTGGTGATGGCGACGCAGGCGAAGGGCAGTGTTTTGATCCACCAAAAGATGTTCGAGAGCCGCTTGTTTTTTGTAGACAAATTGATAGACATGGGTGCGCGCATCATTTTGTGCGACCCGCACCGGGCTACGGTGATCGGTCTCAACCGCGAATTCCCATTGCGCAGCATCAAAATGACCTCGCCGGACATCCGCGCCGGGGTGGCTTTGTTGATTGCTGCCCTATCGGCAAAGGGGCAGAGCATCATCCACAATATCCAGCAGATTGACCGGGGCTATGAGCGGATTGATGAACGGCTGAATGCTTTGGGGACAGAGATACGGAGGGTTTGAGCAGCGGGACCAAGCGACAATTTCCCATTGCCCCCCGGCATTAGGCGGTAATTTCCCATTACCGCCTAATTTGTTCGGCTGATAAAATTGGACGGCAATGGGAAATTGCCGCCCAATGTACCCGCTCAAAAGCCGCCAACCATTTCTGACTTGAACGGCTTCTCAACAAACCTGCAAGCAGGCAGCAGGTTTGTTTTTTCGACTTCATTTTAAACACGCCATTAGTTTGGAAGCCTGCCCAATAAATTGGGTGGCTACATTTTTCTATCTTCGCCGCACCAAACCCTATCAGTAAACAGCATGGAAAAATCGCTTTTTAAAATTCGCGAAAACGGCAAGTATGGTTTCATGGACGAAACGGGCGAAACCGTCATCGAGCCGCAGTATGCGGAAGCAGAGGACTTTTACAACGGCTTCTCCCGGGTGCGTTTCATGGACAAGTTGGTACCGCTCGACGTGCATGGCCGTTTGCTCATCCGCCAGTTTTACAAGCACGTCGGCCTCTTTGAGGAGGGGCTTGCCAAAGTGCAATTGGTGCAAAAATGGGGCTTCATAGACCCCCGCGGCCGCATGGCCATCCCCTTTCAGTTCGACGACGCCGGGTTCTTTTCGGAGGGCCTTGCCCCCGTGGCCAACGGCGCCTATGGCTACATCAACAAAGAAGGTGAATATGTGATAGAACCGCAGTTTGACGGCGCCGGCGAGTTCAGCAACGGCCTCGCCCCGGTGGTGGAGGGAGCGGTTTTTGGCTATATCGGCCCGCAGGGCGAATACGTCATCCCGCCGCTTTTTGACAACTGCCTGCCTTTTCAAAATAAAGTGGCGGTAGTGGTGCGGCAGGGCAAATGGGGCTTGATTGACCGCAAGGGGAAAATGCTCCTAAAACCCCTCTTCGACTTCCACGAAGGCTATACGAGCGGCGAATTTTTCGACGGGATGACCATCGCCGTGAAAGGGGAGAAATATGGTTTTGTCAATGAAAAAGGGGAAGTGGCCATCGAGCCGCAGTTCGACTTTGCCGGGGACTTCGGCGAGGGTTTGGCACTGATCGAAACAAAGGGGAAGTTCGGCTATATCAACAAAAAAGGGGAAATGGCCGTCGAGCCAAAATACGATGATGCGGGCGTTTTTTCCAACGGCCTCGCCCAAGTGAAAACGGGCGGCCTCTGGGGCTTCATTGACCCCACCGGCGACACTTACATCAAGCCCCTTTTCGACGAAGTGCTGCCCTTCCGCAACGGCCTCGCCTGGGTCAATTTCAAAGGCCAATGGGCATATATAAATAAGGATGGAAAAGTGGTTTGGAAGGAGAAATAAATGGTTTGAATGGTTAAATGGTTAAATGGTTAAAAAAAGACCCGATGGAATGAGTCCATCGGGTCTTTTTTTAACCATTTAACCATTTAGCCATTTAGCCATTCAAACCATTCATCTTGATTTTGGCCTTCTGCGCTTGCCGCCGGGCTTCATCGGCATACCGCCTTTGGGCATCATGCCCATTCTTCTGGCCGCTTTTAATTGGCCGCGGTCTTTGATCGCCCTTTCAAATTGTTTGAGCTGGTCTTTGAGGGCCTGTTCGGTGACGTGCATTTTTTTGATGTTTTTCAGGTATGCTTTCACCTTGTTCCACTGTTCTTTTTGCGCAGCGACGCCCGCCAACTGAAGTTGCACGGCGGCCTTTTCGTTGTCGGTGGGCAGTTCGAGGGCCTGCGCTTGTTTGAGCCATTGTTCGGCCTCTTCGCTCCTTCCCAAGCCCTGCGCTATCGTACCTTTCATGATGAAATAATAAGCCCGGTTGGACACATAAAGCAGCTTGGGGCTGAGGGTCAGGTTGAGCCGTTTTTCTGCCCCTAGGTAATCCGTGTTTTGCATGAAGATGGCCGCAGACTGCACCGTGCCCAAAAGAAGGTAACCGACCAGCAAAATCACGCCCGCCAATAAAAAAGGAAAGGAATACCAAAAGCCGAGGAAAAAAGCCATGATCGTACCGCCCACCAACAACAGGGCCATCAAGGCAAAACGCAAGTAAATATTTATTGTAAACATTGGAAATGAAAATAAAAATGAAAATTAAAATCAAAAGGCATCAGCCCCCAAAAGGACGGCAAAGGTAGTTAAAAGTCGGCAGTCTTTCAGTCCACAGTCTTTCAGTCCGCAGTCTTTCAGTCCGCAGTCTTTCAGTCCACAGTCTTCAGTCCACAGTCTTCAGTCTGATTGGAATCCTGTTTTAAACGTGTTGCCTTGATTCCATAATGAAAGTAGGACTCCACACAGACTGTGGACTGAAGACTGGAAGACTGCCGCAGTCTTTCAGTCCACAGTCTTCAGTCTGATTGGAATCCTGCTTTAAACGTGTTGCCTTGATTCCATAATGAAAGTAGGACTCCACACAGACTGTGGACTGAAGACTGGAAGACTGCGGACTGAAGACTGAAAGACTGCCGACTGAAAAAGTTCTTATGAAAAAACTACCTTTGTCGCCTCTCCCATCTGAACATTATTTTATCTTGACACCTTACTTTCCCGAAACCGCTAATCATTTTAAAAATCAGGAACTTCTGAACAGACACTCTCCAGAGTAAAAATACCGGGACAAACACAGACCGTAAAACGATGGGTTCAATCTACCCGCAATTTACAATTTACCTTCCCCCTTTTACTTGCCGGCGAATGTTGCTCAGGAGCAAAAAAAGCAAATTAATATGGTTCCTACTAATGATCCAAAAAAGAGCGGCACAAAACAATCGCCACCAACAACGGCCATCCCGACCGCACCAACACCAAAGCCTAAAAAAAGCAATAATGCCCTCGTCCCAATTCTTTTGAGCATCGGGTTTTTATTGCTCGTGGCAGTAGCTTGGCTCACTTATAATAGCATGAATACGACCCGTGCGCTGGAGCAAAAAATTGCCCAACTGGAAGAAGCCGAAAAGCTGCGCTCGGAACTGGAAAACCAGTACAGCGAGGCCATTGCCGAACTAGACAACCTCAAGACGGACAACGAGCAGATCAACGCACTGATAGACCAGCAGAAAGCAGAACTGCAGGCCCAGAAAAGCCGCATTTCCAGCCTCTTGCGCGACAAGCGCAAACTCGACGGCGCACGCGCCGAAATCGAACAACTGAAAGCCGACCTCCAAGGTTACATCGCTGAAATAGAACAGCTTCAGGCCGAGCAGGAATTGCTGGCGCAGGAAAACACCCTGCTCAAAGATGAGCGGGACAACCTGAATGTCTCGCTGAAAAGCAAGCTCGCCGAAAATGAAGAACTGGAAACAGCAAGGGTGCAATTGATAAGCGAAAAAGAAGACTTGGCAAAATCAGTGGAACTCGGCTCTGTCATACAAGTGAAAAGCGTTAACGTAACGCCGCAAAAAGTACGGAGAAGCGGCAAGACGGCCACCAAAAAATCGGCCAAGCAAACCGATCAATTAAAGGTCTGTTTCACCACCATCGTAAATGAAGTGGTGCAGCCGGGCGCCGAAAAATTCTTCATCCGCATCATCAGCCCACAGGGCGAAACCCTGGCCATTGACGACCTCGGCAGCGGCGTCACCGTTGACAGCAAAACCGGAGAGGAGGTGCGCTATACCCAAGTTGCGGAATACGATTATGCCAACGACGAAACACAACTTTGTTTTCTCTGGAAACCCAATATGCCTTTTCAAAAAGGTAAGTACGATGTGGAGATTTATAATAAAGGATACTTATCCGGAAAAGGAAATTTTGAATTGAAATAAGACGAAAAAAAACATTGACATCGCCCCCCGATAAGAGTTATCTCTATTAGTTAGCGTAATGTCAAGCCAGGCCTCAGCGAAAGGGGTCTGGCTTTTCGTGTGGAGCTATAAAATGGTTGAGAAAGGTTTATAAACCTTTCTCAACCATTTTATTTTATAATCGCCGCCTTTTTAGAGGCCAATACAATTTGATTGTTTAATTTAAATACCAGCCGGAATATAACGATACCTGAATTTATATTTTTATCTTTTTCCCAAAAATACTGATGCTCGCCAATTGCCTGCTTTCCGATATTCACGGCATCTATTTTTTCTCCGTATAAATTATATATTTCCAAAAAAACATCACTCGGCCCGTTTGTTTTATAAAATATAGAAGCGCCGTCTTTTACGGGGTTTGGAATTATTTTATCAAATATAAAACCCTGCTTTTTTGTTATATCTTCAACGCCCACAACCGGGGTGCATACTTGCCCAAAATCAGCGCAATAAGAACGCTCCGGCAAAGTGCAGTCCAATACAAAAGGGTTGGGTTTGCCATCTTGGTATTCGGCTATTTTCCAAGTCCTGTCCCATTCTTTTTGGTCCACGGGGTCGAGGTAATGCCATGCACAAAGGGTCTCCCGCTGTGTTTCAAAATAGCTCGGGTTGGCCATATCTGCCTGGTCTTTGTACATGGTATAAAAATACATCATCGAGCGGGCCACATTTCCCTTGTGCGCCTCCGGCGGCTCAAAAAGGTCGCCTTTTTTTTCAGAATATAAATCAATATTCGAAGTGGGCACAGCGGAGGTTTCTTGGTCGAGATAATACCAAGTGTCCGTCAGGTTATCGGGTATTTCAGCAAAAGGGGAATTGGCGCGGTCGGCGTTTACATCTTTGCGGGCAGCATATAAATGGTGGAGGTCGCGTTTTGCAACATCCGTCGCGCCGAGGCTTTGCGGAAATGTATGTTCCGTATTTATGGCGTCGGCACCATCGTTCATAAAAGCTGCTTCGGTGGGGTCTTGCGTTGGGTCCAAGTATATAGTGAAGCCCGTATATACGCAAGTGAGGCTGTCATTTACATTGTCAATAATGCCAAATAAAGTATCCCGCCCGTCCGAGTAGCTAAGCGGTATAGTTG
>DROJ01000098.1 GCA_011321935.1 Bacteroidota bacterium
AATTTTATTATTGAAAACGAATATGTCCCATATGTGAACATGGCAGTTGATTTATCCAAAATATCAAAAGAAGATTTCTGTAAAATCGGAGATATTGTCATGGCAGATGCGTCAGAGGATTATATGGATATTGGAAAGGCAATTGAAATCAGAAGCCTCGGAAATGAGAATTTGATTTCAGGACTTCACACTCATTTGCTTCGGTACAAAAATAAATGTGCGATTGGTTTTTTTGGGTATTTATTTCAATATAGAAAAATACGTTTACAAATCATGAAAATGGCCACGGGGGTTTCTGTTTTAGGAATTTCAAAAACAAACCTTTCAAAAATAATAATGAAAATCCCATGTATTGAAGAACAAAAAAGAATCGCCACCTTCCTCACCGCCCTCGACGAAAAGATAAACAAGGTGGGGGAACAGGCGGAGCAGATGCGGGAGTGGAAAAAGGGGCTTTTGCAGCAGATGTTTGTATAGTTGGAAAAGGCTTGAAATTAAAATAGCCTAAAAGTTGTTAATTTGCCGGTCATTTGGTTTAAAAACCTAAAATAATGGAAAAAAGTCATCGTCTGAACAGGATACAAATTGCTGGGTATAAATCAATAAAAAGATTGGATTTGCCCATTCAAGACTTGAATGTTCTCATTGGGGCAAATGGGGCCGGCAAGTCTAATTTCATTGGCTTTTTTCGTTTTATCCGCAACCTTGTGGAAGAACGTATGCAGGTTTTTGTGGCCCAAAAAGGGGGAGCCGATAAGATACTATACTATGGCTCTAAAGTAACCGGTGCATTAAAAGTGGATATTGATATATCACCAAACCATTATGCTTTCAAATTAGTGCCGGGCCAAGGCGACAGACTTTTTTTCGAATATGAGTATTGTGGGTTTGACACTACTTATCGCTATGCTGAAAATATCAATGAAAAAATAACCGAGTCCGATTTGGCAGCATATAGCAGGGAAAAAGATTATGGGGCCGGTAAATATGTTTTCGATGTTTTAAGCAAATGGCGGGTCTATCATTTTCATGATACGAGCGGCTCGGCCAAAGTGAAAAAAACGGGCAAAATCAGCGATGCCGATTATTTACGGGAAGATGCCTCAAATTTGGCAGCTTTTCTTTTTCGCATGAGGGAAACCCATCCCAAACATTATCAGCGCATTGTCAAGACGGTCCAATTGGTTATCCCTTTTTTCCAAGATTTTAAATTACGCCCGATTTACAATAATCCTGACAATATTCTTTTGGAATGGATAGACAAGCATTCAGACATGCCTTTCAGCGCCGATGATTTGTCGGATGGTTCGTTGCGTTTTATATGCCTTGCGACATTATTGTTGCAACCCAAACTGCCCCAATTGATTTTATTGGATGAACCGGAATTGGGGCTGCACCCATTGGCCATTGCCATATTGGCCGGGCTTTTCAAAAAAGCATCGCACCGTAGCCAAATAATTATCTCGACACAATCAGTGAACCTTATCAATGATTTTGAACCCGGGCATATAGTCGTTGTGGAAAAGGACAGGGAAACTGGAGAATCTGTTTTTAACAGATTGGATAAAGACAAATTATCCTACTGGATAGACGAATATAGCTTAGGCGATTTGTGGGAAAAAAACGTAATTGGAGGTAGGCCATGATAAGAGTAAACATAACAGCAGAAGGCTTCTCCGAAGAAAGGTTCATTGAGGAGATTTTACGCCCCCATCTTTTGGCATTCGGTGTATATGTTGAAGTCCGCAAGATTTTGACCAATCGGAAGTTGAAAAAACGGGGAGGCATGCCCAGCTATGAAAAAGTCAAAAATGATATCAAGCAATGGATAAAAGAATCGCCCGGTGTTTGGCATACTACGATGATAGACTTGTATGGTTTAAAAAATGATTTTCCCGGATATTCTACAACAAGCCATATGAGGTATGATTCAAGAGCGGCGGAAATAGAACGCCAATTTGGTGAAAGTATAGATTTTCACAAATTCATTCCATATATCCAATTACATGAATACGAGGCATTGCTTTTTTCCGACCCTGACAAAATGGAAGAATGGCTTGGCTTGTACAATGATATTCCGAAAGGTTGTTTTAGGGACATTAGGGATGGTTTTGAAAGTGCAGAACAAATCAACGACAGTAAGCAAACGGCTCCGTCAAAGAGGATTGAAAGCATAGTGGGAAAAGACAATTATAGCAAAGTCGATGATGGGGTTTTGATATTGAAAGAAATTGGGCTTGAAAAAATAAGGAAAGAATGCCCACATTTTGATGATTGGTTAATTAGGTTGGAAAACCTCGGGACAACCGGAAATGACCCAGAAGAAGAATAGTTTTTATCTCACAAATACTATGGGAAGGGGAAGCATTAAATAACCAGGACAACATGGCAACCCAACCCGAAGGAATACTCGAACGCAATTTGGTGGCACAGCTCACCGACAGCCTCGGCTATGATTATGTGGACATCAAGGACGAGGCGGGGCTGCTTTCCAATTTAAAGGCCCAATTGGAGAAGCACAATGGCCTGCGGATGAGCGGGCGGGAATTTTCCCAAATATTGAACAAGCTGAACAAGGGCGGTGTGTTCGACCGGGCGAAGATATTGCGGGAGCGGCTCGCATATGAAAAGGACGACGGCAGTACGGGCTATGTGCGCCTGCTCAATTTGGAACATTGGTGCCAGAACGAGTTCCAGGTGTGCCGACAGGTGAGCATCGAGGGGAGCTACCTGAACCGCTATGACGTGACCCTGCTCATCAACGGGCTGCCGCTCGTACAGATTGAACTGAAGCGCCGGGGGCTGGAATTAAAAGAGGCGTTCAATCAAATCAACCGGTATAAAAAACATTCGTTTTGGGCGGCTTATGGGCTGTTCCAATATGTGCAAATATTTGTCATCAGCAATGGGGTGAACACAAAATATTTTGCCAATAACCCGCTGGATTTTAAGTTCACCAATTATTGGGCCGACCGCGACAATGAAAAAACCACCCGGCTGGAGGCATTTGCCGATGTGTTTTTGGAGAAATGCCATGTGTCCAAAATGATTTGCAAATATATTGTACTGCACGAGGGCGACAAGGTGTTGATGGTGCTGCGGCCCTATCAGTTCCATGCGGTGGAGGCCATTATCGAGCGGGTACAGCACAGCCGGAAAAACGGCTATATATGGCACACGACGGGCTCGGGAAAAACGCTGACGAGTTTTAAGGCCAGCCAGATATTGGTCAAATTGCCGAAGGTACACAAGGTGGTTTTTGTTGTGGACCGGCGCGACCTCGACGACCAGACCATCCGGGAATTCGATGCTTTCCAAAAAGGCTGCGTGGACAGTTCGGACAATACAAAAATACTTGTCCAACAATTTAATGACACATATATAGACCCGCATACAAAAGAGCCGAAACGGGCCGACCTGATTGTGACCACCATCCAGAAATTGAACCATGCGATAAAAAACAAGAAATATATAAAAGGGATGGAAGGGGTGAAAGACAAGCGCTTGGTCTTTATTTTTGACGAATGCCACCGCAGCCAATTTGGGGAAACGCACAAGCGCATCAAGGCATTTTTTACGGATATACAAATGTTCGGATTTACGGGCACGCCCATATTTGCCGATAATGCGACCCGCAATGAACTGGGCAAACGGACGACCAAAGACCTGTTCGACAAATGCCTCCACCAATATGTGATTACCGATGCCATCCGGGACGTGAACGTACTGCGTTTTTCGGTGGAATACAATAAGGTTTTCCATTTAAAAGAAGGGGCCGCCGAACAGGACATCAAAGTGGAGGACATTGATAAAAAAGAAACTTTTGCCTCGGACGAATGGGTGGACACGGTGACGGACTATATCATTAAACACCATGACCGGAAAACGCACCACCGTTTTTTTTCGGCTATATTTTGCGTGAGCAGTATTGATATGCTCTGCAAATATTATGACCTGTTTTATAAAAAAAAGAAAGCGGGGAAACATGATTTGCGGGTGGCCACTATATTTTCATATGGCACCAACGAGGAAGACCCAAGCGACATCACGGGGGAAATACCGGATTATAGTTTTGGGGAAAACGACGGATATGTGAACAAGCATACGCGCGATAAAATGGAGGAATATATCGGGCATTATAATGAGCAATATAAAACCAAGTTCAATACCCGTGATTCGAAATTGTTTTATGCCTATTTTAAAGATATTGGCAAAAAATTAAAAGACCGGGAAAAAACAGGTTTCGACGACTCCGGCCACATTGATATTTTATTGGTGGTCAATATGTTCCTCACGGGTTTTGATGCCAAAAAAATAAACACGCTATATGTTGATAAAAACCTGAAACACCACGGATTAATTCAAGCATTTTCCCGCACCAACCGGATAATCGGGCAAAAAAAATCGCATGGTTTTATTGTCTGTTTCCGCAACCTGAAAAAAGCGACGGACGAGGCGGTGAAAATGTTTTCCAATAAAACCCCGGTGGAGGAAATATTACTGGAACCATATGAGGTATATGTGGAAAAATTCGGGGAGGCACTGGCCAAGCTATATGAAATAACCCCCGATATTGACAGCGTGGACGGACTATTGACGGAGGAGGATGAACTGGCATTTGTGCAGGCCTTCCGCCAAATAATCCGCCTGAAAAACCTGATGTCGGGCTTTGATGAATTTGCATTTGCCGACCTCGGTATCAGCGAGCAGGAATTTGAGGACTTCAAAAGCAAATACCTCGATTTATATCAGAAGGTAAAGCATGACCATGAAAAAGAAAAAGTATCCATTCTCGATGATATTGATTTTGAAATAGAACTTATCCAAAGGGTGGAAATAAATGTCGGTTATATTATCCGGCTTTTGCAGGAACTGCACAAAAGCAAGCAAAAAGACAAAGCAAAAAAACGGGCGGAAATAATGAAACTGCTCGGCGGCGAAATACAATTGCGGAGCAAACGGGAACTTATCGAAAAATTCATCAACGAGCAGTTACCGAAAATAAAAGACCCGGAGGATATTCCCAAACTGTTCAAAATATATTGGAATGCGGAGCGCCAACGGGCATTTGTGAAATTATATAAAACGGAAGACCTCAAACCGGACGTGGCCCGGGAAGTCATCGAGGA
The DNA here is from genome assembly GCA_011321935.1 of Bacteroidota bacterium. Lineage (GTDB taxonomy): Bacteria > Bacteroidota > Bacteroidia > Chitinophagales > Saprospiraceae > UBA6168. The sequence continues at coordinate 5,130 of DROJ01000098.1, forward strand.
ATTTATTTATACCGGCCGCAAACCTTTGACCTCGCAGGTCACAAAAATGCAAAAATCAAAACCGCCCTTTTTGGAACGGAACAAATCGGCAGAACGGATCATGGGGAAAATCGAGGATTTTGTGGAACTGTTCGAGGAGGGGGGGTTGGAGGAGGAATGATGGAAAAATTATCGGAGGAAAAATTGAAAACAATTCAGGGAGTACCGGCCGGTTACTCCCTGAAAAGAGTCTTTTTTATTTTCTTCTTTTTTATGAGAACAATACAAATAGGAAGACCAAAAACCTATCGCTCAATTTAATCTTTAATGAGAATTGTCCTCATTTTATTTTAAAAATCATAGTTTCTTATTTTAAAAATATTTATTTACCCCTTTCAGACTTATTGCCTTTTCTATTTCATAAGCGATGAATTGTTGTCTTTGATAAAATCCAAAAGGGTATTGAAATTTTCTATTCTTCATCGCCATTTATACCTATATTTTTTTCTTTGTAAGGTACATTTGCAAAAATAGTGTTTTTTAAGTGTCAATCGCAGTAAATTTTTTACTGAATGTCAATTTAAACTAAATCAGGCATTTTAGGCATACTAATTAATTAGGCTTCTTGATCTGTTCCCCGATGTGAAATGGGCATTGAACGGGTATATTTCAAAATGCCGCTTTTGGATTTGCCCCGCAGTGGGAAATTGCGGGGCAAAACGTACTCACCCGGCAATTTCCCATTACCGGGTGAGTTTAACCATGCGGCATTTTGAAATGCACCTCATTGAATTAATTCTATCATTAAAATATTTAACACTTTCTGTTAAAAATAAATTGTAACTTTGCGCAAATGAATATAAGTTTCAGTGAAAAGACCCTGAAAAAGGTGGTGAACAATGACAGGAAGCTGTTCAAGAAGTACGGGCAGAAACGGGGCAAACTCATTAAACAACGCCTCGACCAAATACTGGCCGCCGAAAACCTTGAAGAACTACGTCACGCCCCAGGTAAATTTCACGAACTTACAGAAAACAGGAAAGGACAATGGGCATGCAATTTAGACCAACCCTACCGACTGATTTTTGTGCCGCACGAAGACCCCATACCCACCGATGATGACGGCAAATATATTTGGATAGAAATAAAAGGAGTGGATGTCACCGAAATCGCGGACTACCACTAAAAAAACAGGAGTAAGCCTCATGACTACTACAATCAGGAATGAATACCGTCCCCAGTCCGTCACGCACCCCGGAGAGGATTTGCGCGAAAAACTGGATGAACTGCGAATGACTCCCTCGGAGTTTGCGGTCAGGTGCAACAAACCTGTCAAGACCATTTCGGAAGTGATGAACGGCAAGAGTTCAATCACGCCCGATATGGCCGTGCAGTTTGAAAACGTGCTGCAAATTCCCGCCAGTTATTGGCTCAAACGCCAATACAATTATGACGAAGCAATGGCGAGGAACAAACAGCGGGCAAACATCAAAGCCGCCATCCCCTGGGCAAGGGAATTTCCTTTTGCTGATATGGCAAGAAAGGGGTGGGTAAGCCCGACCAGAAAAATAGAAGAAAAAGTGGAAGCCCTTTTGGACTTCTTTTGCATTTCTTCCCATATATCTTGGGAGAATTATTACATCGAACAAAAGCTGAAAGGGGCATTCCGCATCTCACTGGCTCATGCAAAATCGCCTTATGCTTTATCGGCATGGCTGCAAAAAGGCGAAAATCAAGCACGGAAAATAGATGCGCCTAAATATTCCGCAAAAACACTAAAAGAAATTTTGCCGGAATTAAAATCAATCATGGCCGGACAGCCGGACGATTTTTTTGAGCGAATTCAATCGCTGTGTTTGAGGGCAGGGGTCAAAGTGGTTTACACGCCCTGCCTGAAAGGGGCACCTATTAATGGCGTTGCCCGGTGGATAGAAAGCAATGCCACCCCATTAATCCAGCTTTCTTGCAGGCATAAGCGCAACGATATTTTCTGGTTTTCGTTTTTCCATGAAATTGGCCATATACTATTGCACGGGAAAAAAGATATATTCTTGGAAGATGGGCAATACGATGAAAAAGATATGGTGAAAGAAAAGGAAGCTGATGATTTTGCGGTAAAATGGACATTGACCAAAAAAGAAGAAAAGGCCATTATCCAAAATATCTCGCTCAATGATGACGATATTATTTATTGGGCAAAAAAACTGAACACCCATCCCGGTATCATCATCGGGCGTTTACAGCACCTTAAATTAATCCCCCATTATATCGGCAGAGAATTTATCGTAAAAATAGAAGTGAACGAAACGGTTTAAATATAACCCTGTCCGGGCACTTAAAACCTATTGGGCATGGCAAACGATTTTAAAGAACTCGTCCAGTTCATCAAGTCCTCGCAAGACTCCCTGCGCTCCTTCCTCCCCATGTTGGAAGAAGAAACCGGCCGCCTCATAAAAGAAGGCGTTCAAGACAGCCCGGCCATCGAACGCCACCTCGACACCTTATTGAGCCTTACTTCGGCGGGTTTGGCAGATGACCTGTTTATCCGGTTATTGGAATATTACAAAACCATTGATCCTGCTGCTGCCCGTGATTATTGGGATATTTACGAGGAGCAAAACGAGTGATGTGGAGCTATTCTTTTTGTTTGCCCCGTCCTAAAACCCCTTCCTCGCCACCTCCCTTTCCTACTTCGGTAGTGCATCAAATGTAATGCTGCCCCTGTGCCCCTCGCAAAAGCGCTAAGCCGCAAAGCGTTGATTCTGAATACTTAGCGCCTTTGCGCCTTTGCGAGAGATATTGAGAGCAGCATTACATTTGATGCACTGCCCCTACTTCTTCCCTACTTCCTTTCGCCCCCCCTTCCCCAAAAAAAGTTTTCCACAAAAACGGCAAAACCTTGCAACTTAGAAACAATATGTTTTATTTTGTCTCCTGTTATGAGAAATTAAACTTTATTGTTTCAATGTTCAGAAGGGCCATCGGGCATTTCGATTTGGACGCATTTTTTGCTTCCGTCGAAATCCTGAAAAACAGTTCCCTCCGGGGGAAGCCGCTCATCATCGGCGGCAGGGGCGGGCGGGGCGTGGTCTCGTCCTGCAGTTACGAAGCGCGGCGTTTCGGGGTGCGTTCGGCCATGCCGGTCAAGATGGCGCTGCGGCTCTGCCCCGGCTCGATAGTGCTGCGCGGCGACATGGAAGAGTACAGCAGGCAATCGAGGCTCGTCACCGAAATAATCCAGGCACATGCCCCTGTTTTCGAGAAGGCTTCGATTGATGAATTTTACCTCGACCTCAGCGGAATGGACAAATACTTCGGCTGTTGGCAGTGGTCGCGGGAACTGCGGCAGCGCATTGTCAAAGAGACCGGGCTGCCCATTTCGATGGGGCTGTCGGTCAACAAAACAGTGAGCAAGATAGGGACGGGAGAGGCCAAGCCGGCCGGTGAAAAACTGGTAGCGGCAGGCACAGAGAAAGCCTTTATGGCGCCGCTTTCCATCCGCAAAATACCCGGTCTGGGAAAGCAAACATTCCGCAAACTTTCGTTCATGGGCGTCCGCGACATCCGCACCTTGAGCCAGGTGCCGCCCAAATTGTTGCAACGGGAGTTCGGCAAGCAGGGCCTCGCCCTGTGGAAAAAATCGAACGGCATAGACAACTCGCCCGTGGTGCCCCACGACGAACAAAAGAGCATCTCCACAGAACGCACCTTCCAGACCGACACCCTTGATGTCGGCGAGCTAAAAGGGCAGCTTACCCGGATGGTCACCGAACTGGCATTCAAACTGCGCCGCTCCCAAAAACTGGTTTCCTGTGTCACCATCAAAATACGCTACACCGATTTCAATACCTACACCCGGCAAAAACGCATTGCCTACACGGCCAACGACGGCACCCTCATCCACCACTCCCACTTGCTGTTCGACCAACTCTTCGCCCGCCGCCAACTCCTCCGCCTGATCGGGGTCAGGTTCAGCGGGCTGGTCAACGGCAATTACCAGATCAGGCTTTTTGAAGACACCCAGGCCCAGATCAACCTGCTCACCGCTATGGACGGCATCCGAAACCGTTTTGGAAAAGGGGCCATTTCACGGGCATCCACCTTGAATGAAAATGAAAATGAAAATAAAAATTAAAAACCACATCCAAGCAAAGGATTCCAATTGGGTTTTTCATTTTCATTTTCATTTTCATTTCAATTTTTCATGTACTTAAATTCTCACAGCAATTACAGCCTCCGTTACGGCACGCTGTCGCCGGAGGAGTTGGTGGACAGTGCCAAGCGGCTGGGCATCAGGGCTTTGGCGCTGACCGATGTGAACAACACCTCGGCGGCTTCCGAATTTGTCAGGCGGTGCAAAGGGGCGGGCATCAAGCCCATGCTGGGCATTGATTTTTTTAAAAAAGGCCGGCGTCTCTATACGGGGCTGGCCCGCAACGCGGAAGGCTTTTGCCGCCTCAACCGGTTTTTGAGCCGCCATTCGATGGAGGGCAAGCCCCTGCCCGCCACCTTTCCCCCTGCCCCGGACATTGCCATTGTCTATGACCACCTCATCAAGCCCATCGGCCAGTTTGAAAGCCACGAATATTTGGGCATCCGCCCGGAGCATGTCCACAGGCTGTTTTCTTCTCCCGTCAAAAAATGCCCGGACAGGCTGCTGATGTTCAGCCCCATCACCTTTTTGGACCAAGAAGGCTATGAACTCCACAAGGTGCTGAGGGCCATTGACCTGAACACCGTACTGCCCAAACTCGGCGCAAAAGACTTGGCCAGAAAAACCGAAATGCCCGTGCCGCCCGCAGCGTTCAGGGATTTTTACAAACTCTACCCCAAGATCATCGAAAACACGCGGCAACTTGCAGCAAGCTGCAACATTGACCTCGAAACAGGCCTCCGGGTAAACCGCCAAAATTTCACGGGCAGCAAGGCGGGCGATTTCAAGTTGCTGGAAAAACTGTCGGCAGAAGGGTTTCGGAGAAGGTACGCCGGCCGGCAGCCCGCTGTCCAAGAGCGCATGCAAGGGGAACTGAAGGTCATCCGGCAAATGGATTTTTGCACCTATTTCCTGATTACCTGGGACATTGTGCGCTATGCCTCCGCCGCCGGCTACCACCATGTGGGCAGGGGCAGCGGCGCCAATTCCATCGTTGCCTATTGCCTCGGCATCACCGATGTTGACCCCGTCGAACTCGACCTCTATTTCGAGCGCTTCATCAACAAGCACCGCCCTTCCCCGCCCGATTTCGACATTGATTTCAGTTGGGACGAACGGGACGACGTGACGGACTACATCTTTAAAAGGTACGGCCCCGGGCATACCGCCCTCTTGGCCACGTACAGCACCTTCCAGTTCAATGCGGCCATCCGGGAAGTGGGCAAGGTGCATGGCCTGCCCAAAGCGGAAATAGACCGGCTCGGCCCGGGCATACTGAAGGCCACGGGCACGTCGGATGTGCAGTACTGGAAACACGAACACCCAAAATTCAACTTGCTTCCGCAAAACCAGAACGGGACGGCCGCAAGGGCAGGAGCCGACCAGTCACTGTACCGCAGCGTGCTCAGCTTTGCCCGCAAGATCATCGGTTTTCCGAACCACCTTTCCATCCATGCCGGCGGCGTGCTCATTTCGGAAAAGCCCATTTTTTACCACACCGCCCTGCGGATGATGCCCAAAGGTTTTCCCGTCACCCATTTCGACATGCACCATGCGGAGGAGCTGGGCTTCCATAAATTCGACGTGCTCAGCCAGCGGGGGCTGGGCCATATCAAGGACACCGTGGACTTGGTCAAAGCAAACCAGGGCAAGGCCATTGACATCCGCGACATAGCAAAAATCAAGGCAGACGGACGGGTACGGGCGCAGCTCAAAAGCGGCAATTGCCTGGGCTGTTTTTATGTGGAAAGCCCCGCCATGCGGGGGCTGCTCAAAAAGCTGCGCTGCTCGGATTACAAGCATTTGGTCGCTGCCAGTTCCATCATCCGCCCCGGCGTGGCCAAGTCTGGCATGATGAAAGAGTACATCCGGCGCTTCCACGAGCCGCATGGTTTCAAATATTTGCACCCTGTATTTGAGGAACACCTGGGCGAGACCTTCGGGGTGATGGTCTATCAGGAAGACGTGATGAAGATCGTCCACCATTTTGCAGGGCTGGGGCTGGCCGAAAGCGATGTGCTGCGGCGGCTGATGTCGGGCAAAAAAAAGAAGGGCGACCAATTTGAAAACCTGAAAAAAAAATATTTCGGCAACTGCCGGAAAAGGGGTCACCCCGAAGCATTGTCCAAGGAGGTGTGGCGCCAGATCGAAAGTTTTGCGGGCTATTCTTTTTGCAAGGCCCACTCGGCCAGCTTCGCCGTGGAGAGTTTTCAAAGCCTTTACCTGAAAGCCTATTTCCCGCTGGAGTTCATGGTAGCGGTCATCAACAACTTCGGTGGTTTTTACCGCACGGAGTATTATTTTCACGAAGCAAAAATGAACGGCGCCAATGTGCATGCCCCCTGCGTGAACAAGAGCCTCCACCTCACCACCATCAAGGGCAAGGACATTTACGCGGGCTTTGTCCACATCAGCCAACTGGAGCGGGCCACGTCGCACAAGATCATCCACCAACGGGCCATCGGCGGCCCCTTCCTCAGCCTCGCCGATTTTGTGAGCAGGGTGGATATCCTCTCCCTGCAATTGGACATCCTTATCCGCGTGGGGGCATTCCGTTTTACGGGCACGGGCAAGTGCGCGCTGATGTGGAAAAAGAACAGTGTGTTCAACCCGCGGGAAAAGTTCGAGTGCAGCGGCCGCCTCTTCGACGACCCCGTGGAACACTTCGAACTGCCCCAGCTAAAGGAAGGCCCCTTCGACCAAGCCTTCGATGAAATAGAACTGCTGGGCTTCCCGCTTTCCTGCACCCCATTCGACCTGCTGGAAAACAATGCACTTGCCGCCGGGGGCATCGCTGCTGCCCAAATGCCCGGCTGCATCGGCCGCTTGGTGGTCATGGTCGGCTATTATGTGACCCGCAAGGATGTGCGCACGGTGAAAAAAGAATTGATGTTTTTCGGGACTTGGCTCGACCGGGACGGGCACTTTTTCGATACGGTGCATTTTCCGGCCTTTGTCAGGCGCAGCCCCTTCCGGGGCAAAGGCGTTTACCGCATCGAGGGCAGGGTGACGGAAGAATATGGCTTCCCGTCGCTGGAAGTGGTGAAGATGGAACGGCTGGCTTTTAGGCAGGATGAACGGTATGGTAGTTAGGCGGCATGTAATTACGTCAAAATTTTCAACGCAAGGCCGCAAAGGTGCAAGGAAACGCAAGGCTTTTAACTCTTGCGTTTCCTTGCACCTTTGCGGCCTTGCGTTGAAAATTTTGACGTACATGTGCGTACATTATTAATTACATGACGCCTTATACCAAGGGGTTCTTTTGCAAAACCGTAACTATTTTTGTTCGGTGTTTTTCCATGTTCCCTTTTTGTGAACAAATATGATTGCCGGACAAGGAAAGAAAAAGAAAGCCCGCACAAAAGGAGCAGGAAACAAAAAACCCGCTGCGCAAAACGCAGCGGGCTTTTTTGTGGTGAGGGAGGGATTATCCACCCCGCCCCCTAACCCGTTCTCTGTCAGCTTATTAATAAAATCAATTTTGTTACCGGTAACACAGTGGTTTTCACCCAAACACCTCTTCCCAAATCACCTCAAAACCCACCTTTTCTACACCGACTTCGCAGTACTTCCGAACAATCCCCCACCCTTCATCAATCTCCCTGCTCTCATATATTTTCTCCACTGCTTGCGCCATCCGCCACGACCCCAGAGCAACCCCCGGTTTCCCCGAAACAAACCCAAGGCAAGCCCGCTGCAGCATCAGCGCATGCCAATTGTGCGTCCCCTCGACCGTCGTTTGCAGCCCCCTCGAAATATGCGTCCCAGCTTCCGCAAAGCGCCCCATTTGAACCAAGTACGGAGTAAGCCGGAAGTACAGGTTCGTCCTTGCGCTCACCGCAACATCCAATTTGCATTCATCATAAAACCGGATCGTTTCCCGGAAAGCAGACTTCAGCCGATCTATCTCCCCCCTCTTTTCAAACCACATCGAGAGCGCCGAAAAACGGTACCGCATGAACATCACCGAGCCAGTTTTCTTGTTTTCCAGTTCCTCCATTTCAGCAGCCAGGCCCGACAGGTCCTTTTTCCGTTTGATATAAAATGCAACCTGCGTTTGAAGCGATTTCGCACCCATTTCATCCTGCAACAGCGATGAATATTGCTTCCTTAGACCGCGGTAGCGCAGGTAGCGGCGCGTGTCCGTAGCGACGCCCCCGAAGTAGTGTTCCAGATCGCTCGCCATCCCAACAACTACCTCCAAAAACTCAACTTTCTTTGCCAGTTGAACTACCTCTATGGCCAACTCCATCGCAGCCCCTTTCTTTTCACCCAAAATCAATTGTTTCACAGCTTTGTACTTCTCCCATACTTCCATCCTGTTCAGGATATGCGGCGACGCCCCTTTAAACTTTAGCCCAGAGCAGATCAAGTTGTCTTTGAGGGATTTGTAAGTTTTATAAAAACTATCCTTCGATTTCCCCTTGCCAACCCATTCTGCCAACGCCTCCGAACGCCCCAAACCTGAATTGACCAAGCCAAGCATGTCAAGCGAATAACCACCTTCCGGCCGGTATCCAGAAACATCCAACAATTCTCGAATCAACAGCATAATTGCAAGTTCAAATTTTACAAAAAAAGGCTGGTTTACAGCCACTTCCAGACTTATACATAAAGGCACTTGCAATTTCGAATGGGCATAAATGTTCGCATACTCATTTTTCAGGCACGTTTTTTCCGCTTTCACCACCGATATATCATTTCATCACAAAATTTTTAGGATTATGAAAAAGGATTTCATGAAATTCGACGACTTCAAATTAGAAAAGCCGGAACTCGTCAAGGGTGGCGACGACATCATCATTATTGATGAAAACGTAGCCTAAAAAAAAACCGGGGCCACCACACGGCGGCCCCGGTTAAATCATTGTTTTTCAGGAGGTTGAACCACAGCTAAGTAAGTGTTCCAAATAGCGCAAAGCCTCTTCGATACATTGATCCAATTTCGACTTTGCACCGCCCCCTGGAGTGTTTGCATTGCTCATGATCTTCGTATTTAAAGGTGAGACCAGAGGCACTTATACCCTAATTTACAAACACTCCCTTATTTCCCCGACAGGATGGCCGCTATCCTGCCCAGATATTCTTCCTTTTCCTTTTTGTAGTCCGATACACTAAGGTTTTTCTCCAGCCACCCCTGCAGCTTCACCAGCGCCTCAAAAACCTCCAGCTTCTCCCGCTCCCGCTCATCCAGTTCCATCACCAGTTCCGCAACTTTCAGCTTCAGTTTAGATTCTATTTCCGTAGTACCCTGCCCTTCCGGCGAAAGCCCATCTTCCATATTTATCACTTCCGAGTACAAACGCCTCACCGGCACCCCCGTCAGCTTTTCCATTTCAACCACATAGCCGATCGTCGGCTCGTTCTCCCCTTTTTCCCACTTCGATACCGCCGTCCGGCTCACCCCGAACCGGGCGCCAAATTCAGTTTGCGTATCTCCCAAAAATTTTCTGATCAACCTGATATTCTCATGTAAATGCATAGTTGTATCGACCTGTTAGCTATCGTATTTCAACTTTTTAGGGCTTAAATTTTGAAAATTCAACTTTTCGGGACTATCTTGCACCGCCATATCACCAAACTACATAAACTTTTCAATTATGCAACTTAACAGCACCTTTATCAAAGGCCTCGTAATCCCCTTCAACGAAGTACTGCCCCCCGGAACACTCAAAGAAATCCGCTCACAACTCAATGTGAGCGAGCACACGCCGCGCAAAGTCCTCACAGGCCAGTGGACCAACGAACCGCTCGCAATCAGCGCACTCAACGCCGTCAAACGACACCACGAACTTATCGGCCGGTTCCTCAAACAGTTCCCAAAAGAAATCCTCGAACAAGCACAAAAAGCATAAAAAAAACCCGCCCAATGCCTCCAACATTGAACGGGTTCGCACTCGCCTACCGAAATAGGCAGGCATCCACATTTCATCCATCACCAAAATCAGGTACAAATATGAAAAATTTTAATCACAATCACGAAAAAGAACTCGACCAAACCATTATGAACTGGCTTTCCGACCATTCCGCCACCATCCTTATCATCGCTGCCGTGGCCAGTTTCTTCATTACCGGTTTTCTCGAATTCTTCCATTACAAAGAAGTTTTCGGCAAAGCCCTCATCCCCGAACTCGCAGTCACCATAAGCGTCATGTTCGCAATGTTCTTTCAGGGCGTCCGCTGCGCTACCATCGCCAACTCCGCCAAACAGTTCAGGCTAAACCGAAAAATAAGGGGCGCTTTCGTCCTCCTCGTTTCCCTCGGCGTCACCATCTTTTGCGCATACGAAGCGCAGCAAATAGCAACTATCTGGGAAAAGGGACATCCAGAAATATCCGGCTACATCCACCTCGGCACCCTCTGTGTCGTGTGGGCCGGCTGGGTACTGGAAATAATCCTCGTGATCAGTGTTGCAGGCGACGAAAAACCGGACGGCCACCAAAACCAAAAACACCGCAGCAGACCACAAAACCAAGAAGCATTCGAGCTGGACCCTTTCTTGAACGGGAACGGCGCAAAACACTGATTGTCAATCGTAACGTTCCCAAAAAGCGGAAGCGAAAGCGCCGCCGACGCACCGACTACAACGAAAACTCCGACACCATCCGTGAGGCAATTATCTGCCTCACGGACGAAACCGGGAAAAAGCCGTCCATCCTCCAGATCGCAAAGAGGGTAGGGCTTTCCAGGAAAACCGTCAGCAAACACTTGTCAGGCAAGGACAAACCGCCCATACGGGCGTACCGGCCCGGAACAGTCTAAGGCCACCGGCCGTGCCGGCACGGACAGCATACCACGGGAAATCCCTGCCTACCGGCAGGCAGGTTAACACAACAAAAATCGAAGGAGGGAAACGCCCCCGAGCAATCGGGAGGGCACTCTGTTAGCTTTTTGGGAGGGCAGGGGGACCGCCTCTAACCCCCTCTCTCACTTTCCTGCCTGCCGATAGGCAGGTTTCAAAACCACAAATCATGAACGCTTACAAAACAAGGTACAGGACACTCAAAAACATCGAAGCAGACCTCAGCAAAGCAATGGCCCAAATGGAATCTGCCCCCGATGAAAACACCGCCGCACAGGCATACCATAACCTGCGCAACTTCATGCGGGAATACATCAGCGAAGCGGAAAAGACCAACAAGGAGCGGTGGAACCTGCGAAACACAACAATCAGGCAGGCAAAAACAATTGCAGCCCATGACCTGGACCAACTCGGCGCGGCAGCAACACAAGCGCCCTCAACAAGCCAACAGCATTTCAATTTCTCACAGCCCGATACCATCACCGTACAAAACTCCCCAGACTTCTTTTTCATCCGCCTCTCTTACGGCCTCATAAACATCCGCCACATCGTCGAACTCGACGTAAACGCCCGCACCCTCCACACAACCCAAAGCAGTCGCCAAAACCTCAGCAAAGAAGATGTCCTAAAGCTCATAGCTCTACTAAAGCTCTATCCGTCACCACAGATCACAAAACTCACAGGCAGCGGCCTCCCTGCCTGCCGAACAGGTAGGCAGCGCATCCAAAACACGAAAACAACTAAAATCCAACAACTATGAAGCCCATCAAAAATGCACTGAAAGAACTGCCCAAAACGGCACAGAACGGAAATCAACAACAGCAGGAAAACAACTTGCCAGATGCCAAACAATTGGCCGATGCAATCAAAACCGCAATCAAAAAAGACCAGAAAAACAAAGCCCTCAAATTCCCCCTCAAAGCATTCCCAAAAGCCATACAGGACATTGTGCGCTGCTGGCACGATTGCTACCTCCTCCCAGTAGATTTCTACGCAGGCGCCATCCTCGCAGCCGCAAGCGCAGCCATCGGCAACTACCACCACATCCAGTACAAACTACACCACGTCGAGCCGCCCATCTGCTGGATGGTCATCGTAGGGGCGCCAGGTGTAGGAAAAACCCCAGCCATCAAATTCGCAATGAACCCGCTTTTCCGGCAAGAAAAACAGTTCTCAAAAGACCACAAAGCAGCAGTCGCTCAATGGGAACAGGACAAACAGGATGCAGCAAAGGCAAAAGCAAAGAACTACAGCCAAGCAAGGCCGGTCAGAAGCCAAGGCGTCATCAACGACGCAACAATCGAATCCCTCATAAAAATACTGCCGCACAACCCCAAAGGGCTCATCTGCTACCGTGACGAGTTCATTGGGCTAATGAAGTCTATGAACGCATACAAATCGAGCGGCGGAGACCTCGAACACTGGCTTTCCATCTGGAGCGGATCACCCATCATCCTCAACCGCTCAAGCCTCGAAGATGCCGTTTTCATCGAATCCCCATTCGTCCCAATCATCGGCGGCATCCAGCCCGGAATACTCATCAAACTGACCGACCGGAACCAGGTTGACAACGGCTACCTGCACCGCCTCCTTTTCGCATTCCCAGAAACACAGGATATCCCGCCCGACACAAATGTTACCCCCGACCAGTCCGTCTTCGACCACTACCGCGAAATCATAAAACGACTCGGTATGTTCCCCAAAAAAGACGACAACACACCTTTCGTCACCGAACTTTCAAAAGATGCATTCAAGACTTTCCGCGAGCATAAAATCAAAACCGAAAAAGACTGCAACTCCCTCGACGACGACAACATCAAATCGCTCTACATCAAGCAGCTTTCATACACCCTCCGCTTCTCCCTCATCCTCGAATTCCTCGAAATCGCAGCCACCGCCGACGACGGCTTCATCAAAGCCCTCTCCCTAAAAGACCTCCTCAAAATGAAGGTCAGCCGCCAATCAATGCTCAAGGCCATAAAACTCAGCGAGTATTTCACCTCCACCTCCATGAAGGTCATCGCCCGCAGCGAATCCCCCATCGCAGCACTGCCAAAGCGCCAGCAGCTGCTCTACGACAAGCTGCCAACCATCATCACTTCATCGTTCGCAAAATCAGTAGGGGAGAAGATAGGCATGAGCGAAAGCACCGTCAAACGGCTGATCTACAATAGGTCCATTTTCAAACAGACGCCCGATGGGGCATACAGGAAACTTTACACCTGAACCGACCACGGACGGGCAACCAGAAAACCGATTTCGGCGAACGAGCCGGGATAAGAAAATAGCCTAATAAAAATAAAAAACCCCCAATAAATTGAACTTTTTGAACCGCCGTTAGAAAAATAGTCTATATGAAAATGTATAAATAATTATAAATCAATTAATTAAATAATATTTTATACTTCTTTCTACTGCACTTTTCCGGTTCATTTTCGGGTCAAAAACGGGTCAAAAAGTTCATTCTCAAACACATGTAAATATATTTATTTTAATAATTTGTTCGTTTTGAACCGTTTTTGAACCGCATTTTGACCCGCAGAAATCAGCACAACGCATTGAGTTTCAGTGGTTTATAAGCCACGGTTCAAAAAGGTCAAAAAGTCCAATAAAATCCTGTAAAAATTTCAAACGTTATGAACCAATTATGCAACCGAAAGCAGGCCGTCGCCTTCCTCAAAAACGAACTCAAAGACCTGAGGCAAAACGGCCCCATGCTCATCCAAAAAGAAGGAAAAGACTTCCAGCAAATCCGGCATAAAGCAAACTTGCTCGAAACAATCCTACAAGTCACTATCGCCATGCGCGACGAAGAATTCGCCGCGCTCCGATTCCGCTACGAAAGCCTCCGCCACACCTCCAGCGGCAACCAGCTATTGCCAAAGGCAAAACCCAACGGAAAGGATAAAGCCCTCTCAGCATCGCTCATGCGGCAACCGCCACTGAAAGGGCTGATCCATGCCGCCTTGGCGATGCTGTTCCTGATATTCAATATAACAGCAGCCGATGCACAGCTAAAACTCACCAGACCGGTAGGGGAGGAAACAATCAAGCTCTTCGCCAATGCCCGCTGCAACTGCTCGGCAACCGATACCGTCACCGTCTCAAAAGACTTCCCGGTCTCATACCGCAGCTACTTCGTCAACGATATATATGAACACATGCAAACCGTGCCTTTCCGCATATACTATGCAAGCGGTACCGGGCAACAACTATATTATATCTCAAAAGGGTTTTGCCGCAACATCTCGACCCTCGTCCCGCTCCCACAGCCCGGTTTCTATTTCGTCCGCTTCTACGACGAAGCAAAGCCCGCGCTCATCGAAATAGACGCCCGCCAAAAAACAATATATGTCAAGGCCTGGGGCAACTGCGTACTTCATCAATGACCAAAACTTCAATATCATGAAATCAAAAATCTTAGTATCATTTTTAGTATTAATCGCAACTTCAGTTGTCCCCACCGATGCGGTGGGGCAACTTTTCCCCTATGATAAAACCTATCACGAAACAAAAGGGGAAACGCCGTTCGTAGCCACCAATTCGTTCATGGCCATTACCATCACCGACCATATGGCAGTTTTCGGAAAAGAGGAAATCACCGTGGAAGTGTATTACGATCCGGGGACGCCAGCAAAGTGCAAGGAAACTTGGTTCGTCGAAAAGGCAAAGATATCGGGGGAGTTCACCTACCCGGTTTTTCAAGGCATGTACGATTTCCTGTTTTACAAAGATGGCTGCTACTTCGAATACCACCTCACTTCCGGCAAGCATGGGTTTGGGACAAGAAAATCAATTTTCGGAACATGCAGCCCCGGAAAATTCAAGACTTCAAAACTCTGACTGAATGTTAATTCCTGTCTTTACACTTGCTTTCATTCAGTGGCCCGTAGGTGTGCGGGCCGCTTTTTTTTCCTAACTTGGCATCGGTTTTTTGGGGTTAAATAAGCTGGCTTCAAAGTCAGCTATGTTCATGAACGGGCGCGCTGAAAAGCGGCCCGTTTTTTTTATGCTTGCATTACATGGGTATTTTTTGCTTACCTTCGCAAAATGAAGACTTCACAGTACATCTCAGTCGCCAACGAAGCGCTCCGGGCGCTGCTCGCCGAAATACACGCCAAAAAGGCTTACCGCCGTGGTTATCCAAAAGAACTCTCCGAGAAACTGGGCATCACCGAAAACGCCGCTTCGCAGGCCATGCGCGGCCGATCAGCAAAAACAGACTTGGTAAAGATGATAGTAGAAGATTTTGAAAAGGAACTGAAGATCAGGAAAACGAAGCCCCAAAAAATAGACTGCAAGAACATGAGCCTTAAAGACCTGGTAGAAAAAAGGCTGCTACCAAAAAACTACTCGTCCATCGCCGCTGAAATGACAGGTCTATCAGACAAAACAATCCGCGTTGTGGTCTATGTAGAAAAGAAAAGAAGCGAAAAAGCAGAAAAGGCTTTGCGGAAACTCGCAGCTTACAACCTCGAAAACGAACTCCTCCACCGCCTCCAGATAATCAACCGGGCACTCAACGAAGAAAGCCCCGCCGTTACGTAGTCAGCGAAGCTTTCGGATAACACAACTTCCCAGAATTAATCCGGGAAATTTACAACGCCGCAAATCTAAATATTTATGTCTGAATTCGAACAACTGCAAAAGCTTGTAAATAATCCTGAAATTGAAAATTTTTTAAAAGGCGTACAATTGGAAGCCGCTCACCAAACCGGACGGTGGGGCAACGAAAATGAAGAAAGAAAATATCCCCACGAATATGCTCTGGTACTCGACAAATTAAAAGGAAAACAAGCCTTGGCGATCTGGGAAAAGAACACAGAAAAGTACAAACACCATCTCGTCACAATGGCCGCAGTCTGTTTCAATATCCATCGTCAAATCAACAAAAAAGGGACTGCCATCAATTCCTATTTCTACAGTTGATCCCATTTAGCCCAACGCCCACCCGTCCGCCCGCAAAGGCCAGGCCCCCCTTAGCTCCTCCCAACGCTCCAACCAATCCCACCTCCAAACCCGATGCGCCTGCCCCCAACCCCGCACCCAACAGCGGCGGCTGCGCCATCTTAGTCACCGGCCCCGGCCATCCCGCACGTCCTGTAATTCCATCCTGCTGGAATCTAAGGTACTTGTTGTATTCCGTATATGTGTAGCTGCCAGCGCTGCCAAGCACACGCCAGCGCCATCCCACAAGGCCAACCCGATCCTGTCATGTTCTTGGCAGCGCTGGCAGCTACACATATACTATTTCCGGCTTAATGATATACGGACTTCAACTGTTGGATCCCGCATGCGTGCGTCAGTCGGCGAGGTACCGTGTACTATATGCCATAGCCAAGCACACGCCAGCGCCACCCCACAAATCCCGCCCAACGCTGTCATGTTCTTGGCTATGGCATATAGTACACGGTACCCCACCTCCTTCCGCAAAGTGATTTCAAAAATCTTTTTTTTTTTAAAAGCAGCGGATAGGTTGGTGATTGCCTTCTTGGCGGAAGTGGGCAGGACGGTGTGTACTTGCCAGCGCCGCCAAGCACACGCCAGCGCCACCCCACAAGGCCTGCCCAACGCTGTCATGTTCTTGGCGGCGCTGGCAAGTACACACCTACCTGTATTGTAGCTGTGCCGGGGGCGGCGTATGTCGTCTTGTCCCGTCCGGCATCACTTCGAGCAGGTGCTTTCCGGCCTTCGCCGTCCTCGAAGCAACGAAGCCCGAGCCGCCGACGCGGACACAGTGCGGCGCATAGATCACGATCACAGCGTCGGCTTCATCGATCATTTCCAAGTTGCGCCTGAGCGGCGCATATTTCCTGTTCCAGATGTCGTAGTCCGGCAGATGTATATCTTCTGTTAGGCCGAGCTTCCGGGCCAGTTGCCCCGCGACTTGGTCAGCACCCTTTGCTCCGCCGTGTAGGATGCGGCCCGGATAGTTCCAGTTATCGTTTTCGGTAGCAAGGATGGCATGTATTTCATCGAGCGCAAGTTCCAGCCTGCGCAGGTTTTCCGGCGTCTCTTTCAGCTTCCGGCTACCTGAGATAAGGATTGTTGTCTGATCTTTCATGTTGTAAATGTTATTGTGTTTGTATAGTGTAAAAATAGGTATTTTATGCTTACTATCAAAATGTTTTGAAACATATTTATTTGGTATATTGTGCTTACTTTTATGTGTTTAAGTGTTTGCTTTTTTGGTATTTTATGCTTACCTTTGTTTTGTAATAATTGATAACACAACAACATTTTACAACATGACAAATTCGACAACCTTCCTCGCTACAAGCGTCGAGGCCTCCCGTTTGGCCTCCGCTGAAAAACAATTCGACACAGATGATATTTGGCGGCAAAAAGACCTTGAATGCGCACAGGCATGGGCACCGGCCATTGAGGTGCATTACATCGGCGCCGACAAGTACATCGCATGTATCACATCTGAAAGCCCCTATGGCGGCAATTTCTGCAAGCAATTTTCAATCAATCAGAAGAAGGAATTCAGGGAAGTAAAGCCACTGAATGAGGCCACATTGTTTGTCCGGTGTCCGAAGCCGCTGAACTGGGTGAAAGAAGAAATCATGATCGGTTTTCTACCCTTTTAGACAATCATACTCTGAGAAGCCCGGCGGGAGCGCCGAAGCCGATCCGGCCTCCCGCTACTTTCTTGCCTGCAGTGCCGGCACGGCCGATATGTAGGTGTTTTTTAAATAATAAATATTTTAATATGAAAAATCTAACAACAACCTCCGCAACCATAACCCGCATTGGAAAATCAGTACCGTCCAAATTCCCGAACCGTCCGAACCGGAAGGCGGTCACGTTCAGTGCGGACGGGCGGGAAATAGAAATCTGGGTAGATGATATCGGTACCGTCGCCGCCCTCACAATAGGAACCGTCTGCACCCTCGTTTTCGACGGAAAGGGCTATTCCATAGCCGACTTTTCGCCTGCCCCGACCGCTGCCCCCTTCCAGCCAGCGCCGCCGCTGCCCACCGCCCCTGCGGGCACCGCCGGAAGCTGCGAGCGCTTCAAAACGCCAACGAAGGGCGAAAGGGTGAACATGATGAAATACATTGAATTTGAAGGGAAACTGTACCGGCACTGCTACGATGTGGCAGCAACGAACATGGAAGATATGAACCTGAAAGATGAGGTTTTGAAAGATGTGGCCACCTCGCTTTTCATCGGAGCAATGAGATTTTACAACCTGCAATAATTTCCTGCCTGCCGGCAGGCAGGGTTGTCGATTTTTCACGGTTGGTTGCCCCCCGAGTGCTCGGGGGGCGCTTTCGTGGAAAGGAAAAGATAGTATCAAGTTTCGTGTCGTCGGCCAAAAGCCTCCGGTCGGCGGCACATTCTTCCAAAAATCAGAAATTAATCATGAAATTCAAAACAGGACAACTATTGATGACAAGGTTCGTGAACGATGCGGCCGCATCCAACACCGATTTTGCAAAAATATTGATAGCTTCGGTTTCGAGGCATGTAAAGGGTGACTGGGGCGATGTGTGCAAAGAAGATTGGCAGACGAACGAAGATGCTTTGCGGAATGGCTTCCGGCTGTTTTCTGTCTATGCCCTGGGCCACTTGGCAAAAGAAATCGGCGAAAAGAAAATCTGGATAATCACCGAAGCAGACCGGAGCGCTACAACAGTGCTTTTTCCATCAGAATATTGACATTTTGCCCCGGGCAGGCGCGCCATCGGCGCCTGTGCGGGGCATACAAAACAAAATATCATTATGAAAGAATTCACGATCACTTATCCAAAGACCGTTTCCCTATACCTTGGAAGGGAAAAAAACGGCAACGTCGTTGCCGTCATTGACGGCAACCTGATCGAAGCAAAATATTCGCTCATGATCGAAAATCATTCACCAACGGGCTTCAACTACGGGTACAGCGGCAGCGGCCCCGCACAGCTTGCCCTCGCTTGCTGCCTCCACCTTTTCCCCCAACTGCTTGCCAGATTGGTCTATCAGAAGTTCAAAGAGGACTACATTGCCCCGCTCGATCAGTATGCACAGGAGATCACTTGCGAGATCAATATCTCGGAATTTGTGAAAAAGCATACTGAAACATTCGAGATGTGGCAGGATGATTTTTTGCACCCAACATTGATATAAACCTTTCACCAGCCAACTATGAGTTGGCCTAACTCATACAACATGATAAAGCTGAACAAAAAGGAATGCAAGTTCATATCAGATGTTCTTGGCCGGCAAAAGTGGTTTGATATGGTTGATGACGAACTCAACCCCAAGGCCGCAAGCCTAAAGATGGCCGCTATCAAACTTATGACCGAGTTGCTGGCTGGCGCATCGGAAGATGGACGGGCGGGCAGGTTCAGCCCGAACATCGAACTTTCAGATACCGACCTCGCAAAGTACATCATACAAAAACACAGAAAATGAAAATAGAACTTTGGCACAGAAAACAACTTTGGGTGGACGGCAAACACGTTGTCAATGTACCTGCTCACTTATACAGCGAAGTGATCGAAGCCTTTTCCCTCAACGGGGGGATGAGATGGACACGAGGCCATGACGCCTTTGAGGCCGCCGGAAATGAAGAACAGCGAAAGGCTCTGAACCTTGCCTTGAAGAATATACTCCGCGACATTTTCTTCGCACAACAATTGTCCAACCTATAAGGAAACCGCCCAGAAAAAACGCCCGTTTCCATCAACAAAAACGGGCGGCTTTTTCTCCTTTTATTTCCAACCAAAACCGACTAACTTTACTCAAACAAACCTTTAATCTCGCCATGCCCAAAATTTACGCCTACATCCGCATCTCAAAGGACACCTCCGACGCCGACAACCAGCGACACGAAATCGCACAGAAATTCCCCGACGTGGACGAATGGATAGAGGAAACCGTATCCGGCAACACCGACGCATCGGAGCGCCGGTTGGGCGATTTGATAGAACGCCTCCAGCCCGGCGACACCCTCGCAGCAGCCGACGTCTCCCGCCTGGGCCGCCGCTCCCTCGATGTGATGGAAACATGCGCAAGGGTGATGAAAAAGAAAGCCAGGCTCGTGGCCGTGAAATCAGACCTCGAACTCAAAGACGACATCGGCAGCGAAGTAATGTTCTTCGCCCTATCCCTCGGCGCCCGCATCGAGCGCGAAATGATCAGCGCAAGAACCAAGGCAGCGCTCGCCCGCCGAAAGGCCGAAGGCGTCAAACTCGGACGCCCAAAAGGCGCAACATCTACCAACGCAAAACTCGCAGCCCACAAAGACGACATCGCCAAAATGCTCCACAACAAAGTATCCAAGGCCGCCATCGCACGGACCTTCGCCGTGAGCCGAGATACCGTCCGCAAATTCATCAAACAAGAATTGACACACCTGAAATAACAACACTTTTTATAACTCTTTTCTTGCTATCAAAACCACTCCTATACCTGAAAGAAATATGTTTTCTCGCTCTTGCATTTGTATCGCCTAACGATATATATTGTATCGGTTTTTCACCAATCCGGCACTTACCTTTCTCGCCGGTTTGGGTTTTCTCGGAGCGTTTATAAACGAAGCCTTCCTTCTCATAGGGGACGGCTTCTTTTTTTGTGCCCTGCCGCCGCTACATGCCTGCCTGACGGTAGGCAGGCCGCTCCCCGCTCACTGCGCTCCTGCCCGCCTGCCTGCCCACACGCCAACCCAGCCCCGCACAGACGGGCAACCGCTGCGTTCCCGTGCAGCCGCCTGCCTACCGTCAGGCAGGCATTCCGCTACCTTTCTTAGGGCCTGCTGACCCCGGCATCCGCTCCGGCAGCACTGCCCTGCCTGCGCTCCTTCGTCGCTGGCTTTCAGCCCCGGCAGGTCAGTGCCGCCGCCGCTCCCATCTTCGTCAAAAAGTGACTTATCGTGTCTTTTTATTCAACTTTAAAGGGCATTTATTTTATTATTTCAAGTATTTCTCACTATCTTGCAGCGATATATCGCAACACTTCACAAAACATTTCAACATGAAAAAATCCATCTTCTTTTTGACCATCCTTTTATGCACTTTCTCTTGCCAACAGGACGAACAATTGCACAGCGACAAAGCCCGGACAATCAAGCAGCCCCCCGCCTGCGACTGCAGCAGCCTCCTCATCGGATTTTACGAATTAGAGGACTGCGTCATCTACCTGCCCGGCTCCACCCCTTTCAACTGCCAGTTGAACCCGCTCCTCAAACTTGATTTCGATTTCCAGAACGCAACCGCCAAGTTCACATCAAACACATACCAATTCTGCGAAAGCCCGGTCAAAATCTACTCATGCGGCAAAAGCCTTTCATGCAGCGAAAGCTGCAAGTCGCCCGCGCTCACATGCAATGCCCAGATAATCAGCGCAACGCTTTCACCGGGCGGAAACCAATTGGAACTGGCCTTGGACGCTGGCTTCCCGAACTGCGCTTTCGAGTCAAACTCAGAAGGCTTCTGGTTTGCTCTTCCTATCCATTGATCATTTTTCATTCACCATTAATCACTGATAAAATGAATTTCAAAAATCTATTCTTTGTCATCGGCGGCGTATGGCTAATGGCCTGTATCGTTCCCGCGCTTTTCATTTATAGCTGCAACCCCGAACAACTCAACCAAAAAGACGCACAGCTGAAAGAAACAACCATCACCCTCGAAGCCAAAAAAGCTGGCCCCTGCAACAAAGGGTTTGAGGTGAGCACCCAATGGTGCGTACATCCACAATGGGGAGGCATGTTCTGGAACGAGGCCGGCCAAAACGAAGGCGGCTACCTCGAAGAAGAATGCCTAAACCCATACTTCATCGAGTCTTTCAACTACCAGACTGCAACCTGGTCTTTTCGCTCGACCATACCCGTTTGTACAGATTTTTTCGAGGTCACAGGATCAGATTGCGGAATGTTCTACTATCCATATTTCTTTGAAATTTCACAGACTTATAATTATTGGGAAGGGAGGGTGCAGTTTTCCAAAGCATTTGCAGATTGCGCCAAGCAGTTCGCCGACAACGGCGAAATGTGGTGTTTCGACATCACTTTCAGGGTGGACTGCCCCTAAAATTCACAATTCACAATTCACCATTAAAATATGAAATACCTTTTTTTCGATACCGAGACCACCGGGCCCGACCCGCACACCGCCCGCCCCGTCCAGCTCGCTTGGCTGCTCGCCAGCGCAGCCGGCGAAACGCTCATCGAGCGCTCGAACCTCATCATCCCCGACGGCTTCGCAATCCCGGCCGCAGCTACCGCCGTCCATGGCATCACCACCGACCGGGCAGTGGCCACCGGGATTCCGTTCAACAGCGTAACATACCGCTTCAACAATTCCCTGTTCCAAGCCAACTACATGGTTTGCCACAACCTGCACTACGATTTCACCGTGCTCACCAACGAAATGAAACGAAGGGACATGAGGGCCCACGCTGCCAAACTCTATGACCTCGTAGGCATCTGCACGATGAAGCAAAGCACCAACTATTGCAGGCTACCGCACAAAAAAGGCCGGGGACGTGGCTACAAATGGCCGCGCTTGCAAGAACTCCACGAAAAACTTTTTGGTGAACCATTCGAAAACGCACACGACGCACTCGCCGACGTAAAGGCGACCGCGCGCTGCTTTTTTGAATTGAAAAAACTAAATGTATTATGAAAACCCAACTCGACTTCGACCAGCTCGCACTTGACTGCAAATCCGTCACCCTCGACGAAGCAATCAAAGAAATCAACCGAGAAAACAAAATGCGGCGCTCCGTATTCCAGCGCTGGGCAAAAGCACAGCCCACAAAAGAAGCAACATACGAAGCGCAGTACCGCAAAACCGCCGCCATCGCAGCCATCCTCGCAACCATGACCGAAAAAGAATGGCAGCGCAGAATGACCGCCGCTTTCGGACAGGCTAAACTTTTTTAATCAAATCCAAAAAGTAAAATGAACAAAAAGAAACATGGTACATGCCCAAAATGTGGCAGCTCTGACTACTTTATAAGAAGGCGAGATATATTGAGGAAAATCTATTATTACGAGTGCATGAATTGGGTAGTAACGTATAACGGAGGAACATCAACAGGAAGTCAATCTTGCAGTTATCGTTGGGATTATCCCAAAAATGAAACTAAAAGATGCTCGAAGATTTCCGAAAATCAAATCATTAACTAAAATTTAAAATGATGTTGGAAATATTTGTGCAGTACACATGCCGCATAGACCCAGAGCATGAAAGAAATATCTTAGAAAAAAACCTTGGCGAATCAGCCCCCGGATTGAAGTTCTATCTGGATAAAGTTGAAGGAATGAACTTATTTTACTCCTTTCGGTCAAATAATCCAGGCGACTTTTTTGCCGCCGGGCAGGTGGTTGCTATGATGTATACAATCCGAAATGACTTTATTAAAAGACAATAACATGAAAGAACAATCATTCTCAAATTCATCACCGTTTACGGCTTCAGGCCTCGAATTATTCCGCCAAATACCCTGCTGCGCTTGCGGGTGCAAAATGCCGGAATCCAAGAATCTCAACATCGTCATCACCAATTATAAGCAGACTTGGAAGTACCCAAAAGCCGTGAACATCATCAACGGTGAGACCTCAGGCGCAAGCGCCGTCCTGTGCGATAGCTGCATCGAAAAGAAAGCAGAAATCACGCACGTCGTGGAATTCAAAGACGGCAAAGTAATTCTACACCCTGTCTCCGAGAACAACCCACCAATGGGAAATCCTGCTTGGAAAATGGAAAACGGGGAATGGGTTTACCATGCTGATCTTGATGAAACGAGAAAAGAAAAGGAAGTAAAGGTTTGCAAAAGCTGTGGTCACAAGCTACCTGTTAGCTACTTCGAAAAAGGAAGTGAAAACTGCCACATCTGCTAATTCCATGACCCGCCACATCTGCACAATATGCAGCGCCAAACGCACCGAAGGCAAGCTCACCAAAATCTACTCCCCTGTCTTCAAAAAATCCGCTTGGATATGCACCGAACATGCGTCCACTGGAATGGACGTTTTTTCGCAAAGAAATTCCACCGAAAAGCCCCTTTTCCTCGAACTGTTCAGCGGCTCCGGCCACATCGCCGCCGCTGCGCAGCAGCGAGGCTTTAAAACTGTCACCGTAGATGTCGAAGCTAAGTTCAGCCCCGACATCTGTATCGATATCTGCAACCTCCGCCGTTCCGTCCTCCCGGAACGGGTAGATATAATCTGGGCATCCATCCCCTGCACTGTCTATTCCATCCTCAACCTCGCCAACCACTGGCAAAAAACATCCATCGGCTACCGCCGCTACTACTACTCGCCCAAGACGCCGCAAGCCCTCGAAGCGCTGCGCATCCTCGCCGCAACCATCCGCCTCATAAAAAAGCTCCAGCCTATTTATTATTTCATCGAAAACCCGCGGGGAGCATTGCGGCACATGCCGCACATGGCCTTCGTCCCATACCGTCGCCATGTGCATTATAGCGACTACGGTTTCGACTACCCCAAACCCACCGACATCTTCACCAACTGCCCGCACTTCACCCCCATCAAACCCACCAACCAGCGCTTGAATGGCCACGCTGGCTTAATGTCAATCAACAGCCCCTACGAGCGCTCCCTCATCCCCCCAGCTTTGATTGATTATCTAATGGACTGCATCCAGTTCCTCGCAACTCCCCGCCTGCCGGACGGGCAGGGATCTGCCCATGTGAATGCCCAGCGGACCACCACGCAGAAACCAGCGGTGCAAGCTTGCACCGCACAAAACAGCGATGCGATATCATGAAACCAATCCTACACCTCCCATCCTATCTCGGCGGAAAAGCTGCCAGTGGCGTCCCTCATGCCATCATCAACCAGATACCGTTTCACGAAACATTTGTAAGCGGGTTCCTCGGCCATTGCGCAATCACCCGTTTCAAACTCCCAGCAAAAAGAACCATCGGCATCGACAACGACGCCGACGTCGTGAAGCGGTGGCGGAAACTGAATACAGCCCTACTCAATCTTGAAGTAAGAAACCGCAACTTTTTTGATGACTACATATACCTGCCGACTGGCAACCCAAAGACCTTCATCTACCTCGACCCGCCGTACCCACATGAGACCAGAAGGAGCGGACACCGCTACACTTACGAACTCGCCGCATTTGACCACGCCATCCTTTTGCAGACCATAAAGTCTTTCAACTGCATGGTGATGATTTCCACCTACGACAACAACCTTTACCAAATGGAACTTGCCGATTGGCGAAAAACACAGTTCCAGAGCCAGACACGAGGCGGAACGCCCGCAACAGAAACGCTATATATGAACTACCCCGAGCCGGCGCCCGCCGAACTCCACGATCCCCGCTTCATCGGCACAGACTACCGGCAGCGAGAAAAGTCAAAGCGCCGCATCCAGACAATCCTCCGCAAAATCGAACGACTCACCGACGAAGAAAAAGCCCTCCTCGCCAATTCCCTCAATATTGACCCAAACAGCCTGCGGGCATCGCAGAAATAAGCGGTACAGCCGGCTGTACCGCAAATTCGTGCGATGCGATCATGATACCGGGCCACCATGGCCAGCATCGCATCTTCCGGAACACATCGCTGAAACATGCGAAACGCCCCGCTGAAGCATCGCATGAAGTTGCGATTAGATCAGGTTCAACATCGCATCTTCCGGCGACCCTCGCCGGAACATGCGATACCGTCAAGTTTCCCAACCCCACCGACCTTGACAATCTCAAAAGATTGTCACCCCCCCGTACCCCCCCGTGTATAGAAAAAAAATTTTTTTCC
>DROJ01000099.1 GCA_011321935.1 Bacteroidota bacterium
GGCGAATAATAACCTTCCGATTTAGGCGACGTTATTTTTGATGCAGGCGATGCAAAAAAATAGAGCATAGTGGTTCTATTTGACATTTTTTTAAAGAAGCCTGCATTAAAAAGAACAAGCATAAACGGAAGGTTATTATTCGCCGGCCCCTTAGCAAACAAATCATTATTTTTACATCGCAAAATTAATCCAAAAAAGTGGAACGGTGTTTAGGCATAGTAAAACAACTGAACACCAAACAATCAACAATCAGTCAACCATCTCAATTTGAGCGAAATCATTCTTACCATCGAAGGCATTGATCCCGTCGAACTGTACGGTGAAAAAAATGTAAAACTGAACCTTCTCCGCCGGGCTTTTCCCGATGTTTCCATTACCGCAAGGGGCAACAATTTGAAGCTGTCGGGCGAAAAAAAATTCACGCAGGCAGCCAAAGGAAAATTCGAGCAGATGGTGCGCCTGCTCAAGCAGCGCAAAGAACTGCCCGCTCAACTGGTAGAAGAACTGTTGCTGAAAAACGGCAACCCTTTCCAGACCCACCTCAACGGCACCGGTTCAAAAGTGCTGGTACACGGAACGGGGGGCAAGTCTATCCGCGCAAAAACCAAAAACCAGCAACTGTTGGTAGATTCCTGTGAGGCAAACGATGTGGTGTTTGCCGTCGGCCCGGCAGGCACGGGCAAAACCTATACCGCCGTGGCGCTCGCCGTCAGGGCCTTAAAAAACAGGGTTGTCAAAAAAATCATCCTGACCCGCCCTGCCGTGGAAGCAGGAGAGAGCCTCGGTTTCCTGCCCGGCGACCTGAAAGAAAAAATAGACCCTTACCTTCGCCCCCTCTACGATGCCCTCGACGACATGATACCCGCCGATAAACTAAAACATTTCATGGAAACGAGGGTCATCGAAATTGCGCCTTTGGCATACATGCGGGGGCGTACCCTCGACCATGCCTTTGTCATTTTGGACGAGGCGCAAAACACCTCTTCCCTGCAAATTAAAATGTTCCTCACCCGCCTCGGCCCCTCGGCCAAAGCCATGCTGACGGGCGACCTCTCGCAAGTTGACCTGCCCCGGCATGTCAATTCCGGCCTCCGCAAGGCCATCCATATTTTGCAGGACATTGACGGCATCGGCATCGTCCACCTTTCTGCCGATGATGTGGTGCGCCACCGATTGGTAAAGGAAGTGATCCGGGCTTATGAAAAAGATGCCGGGCAGCACCGTCATGGCCGAGAGCCGATGGGCAAATTGCCGAGAGAAAAAAGAGGGGAAGAGGAGGAATGAAAAGAAAGCGTTCCGTCTTGTAGCTCGGTTTTGTCGTGCTCCTTGTATTTTTCGTTGTTTATTCATGTGCATACCTTTTATCTTCTATTTTTGCGGCGTTGTAGTCAGCCCTTCTTGTTTGGGCAGCTATATATTTCAGGAAAGCAACTATTTAGCACCCTCGAAATCCCGGAGGGATTGAATTTGAATAACCCCGGATGCCTGCCTGCCGGTAGGCAGGAAATCCGGGGAGGACGATGAAAATAGGCGACAACCCCGGAGGGGTTGAATGTGTACCACCTAACATTCACATTCAACCCCTCCGGGATTTCGAGGGTGCTAAGTAGTCACTCAGGAAATAAGAATTGGGTAGCATTTTACAAAGGAAATCAGGAAATACGCCTGTTTGCCAAAAACAACCTTTCCTGCTTGATCGCCATTGTCTGTACCTATCTGTTTATTTTCAAAAAAATATATAAATAAATCCGTATGAAATTAAAAAGTACTCTTTTCAGTTTTTTGCTGGCACTGCTGTTCGCCAACAACTTGGCGGCGCAACAGGCCGAACCATTGGACTTGGCCCGCCAATATGCCCAAAAAAATATTGATGCCTGGGGCCTTAGCCCGCAGGACATTGACGGCATGACCGTCAATGATTTTTATACCGACAAAAAGACCGGTATTTCGAGGGCATTTTTCCTGCAGCAATTCCAGAGCATACCTGTTTACAATGCCATTTTGACCATCAACATTACCAAGGCGGGAGAGGTGTTTTTCACCAACAGCAGGTTCGTGCCCGGCCTTGCGGGCAAGATAAACACCACCATCCCCGTGTTGAGCGCAGAGCAGGCTGTAAAAAAATTGGCCGCACATTTAGGCCTGCCCAATGAAGGCTTAAAACTCAAAGAAAGGTTGAGCGGCCAGTCTTATATTTTTGAAAAAGGCAACATCGCTCAATATGATATTTCGGCAAA
This sequence comes from Bacteroidota bacterium, assembly GCA_011321935.1. Taxonomy (GTDB): domain Bacteria; phylum Bacteroidota; class Bacteroidia; order Chitinophagales; family Saprospiraceae; genus UBA6168. The sequence goes on from DROJ01000099.1 coordinate 2,238, forward strand.
ACTGAGCATCCAGCCCAATGAAAAAACAGCCCGCTTGGCTTGGGACATTATGCTCTCGCCAGTCAACAGCCATGACCGGTGGAGCACCCGCGTGGATGCCGTTACGGGTGAAATACTCGATGAGTACAATTGGACAACTTACTGCAAAGTAGGGAAATCCGCTTACAGCAGGCACGATGACCTTTGCCATGACCACGCAGCAGAGCAGCAATTGGAAAAAACATTTGACCTGAATTTGGCCGGGGGCGGAACGTACAATGTATGGCCTCCTCCTTTGGAAAGTCCCAACCACGGCCCTCGTGCCCTCATGGAAGACCCCGCCGACCCAGCAGCTTCTCCCTTTGGATGGCACGATGTAGATGGCGCGGAAGGTGCCGAATACACCATCACCCGGGGCAACAATTCACATGCCTTCCTCAGCAGGTCATCTGAAGCTGGCGCTTCAGAACCAGAGCCTGACGGGGGCCCTGATTTGGTTTTCGATTTCCCCTGGGGCGCTGACCAAGAACCCCAAGATTATACAAAAGCATCTGTGACCAACCTTTTTTATTGGACCAACTACATGCACGACTTCGGCTGGCATTTTGGATTTGACGAAGCAGCCGGCAATTTTCAGCAAAATACCTACGAAAACGGCGGCTTGGGCGACGATGCGATAATTGCCAGGGCACAAGCTGGCGCTGATGCGGACAATAACAACAATGCTTTCTACAGCCATAACTCGGACGGGAACTCTACCGTCCAAACAGGGCCTGCTTCTATCAATATGTTTGTTTGGGAAACCAACCTCAACCTGACGGTCAATGCGCCCGCTTCGGTGGAGGGATTGTACGAAACGATAGACCCGGCACTCGGCGATTGGGGGCAAGGTGCCTATGTGACCGATGTGCCCGTGACAGGAGAGGTGGTCGTTGTGAACGATGGTTTTGGCAGCCCTACCGACGGTTGCCAGTTTATCTCCAATGCTGCTGAAATAGATGGCAAGATCGCCCTGATCGACCGGGGCACTTGTTTCTTTACCACAAAAGCGCTCAACGCACAAGATGCAGGGGCCATCGGGGTCATCATTTGCAATATCCCAGGAGTTGACCCTCCCGGCGGGCTAGGCAATGGTGGCGGCGGGCCAAATGTGCAGATCCCCGTCGTAATGCTCACCCTGAACGACTGCAATGCCATCCGCCAATTTGTTGGAAATGGACTGGAAGTCAGCCTTGTTGATCCCGGAGTGTTGGTGCCAGACCAATTTGACGGTGGCCTCGACAACGGTATCGTTGCCCATGAGTACGGGCATGGCATTTCTACCCGGCTCACCGGCGGCCCTGCTGCTGCATGCCTCAACAATGCCGAGGAAATGGGCGAGGGCTGGAGCGATTGGATGGCATTGATAACCACTGTTCATGCAGGCGACACAGGCGAAAAAAGCAGGGGCACTGGCACCTATGTTTCCAGAGAATCCCCAGACGGGAAAGGCATCCGGCGTTTCCCCTATTCTACCGATATGTCCGTCAACCCCTTGACTTATGGCGATGTAGCGACTAGCCAAGAGGTGCATGATCTTGGCGAAGTCTGGACAACTATGGTCTGGGACATGTACTGGGCATTTGTGGATAAATATGGATGGAGCGAAGATCCATATGACGAAGACAGTGGTAATTTCAAGGCCGTAAAACTGGTTTTTGAAGGCATGAAAACGCAAGGCTGCAGCCCCGGTTTTGTCACTGGCCGCGATGCCATCCTTGCAATGGACCAGGCACTTTATGGCGGTGAAAACCAATGTTTGATCTGGAAAGTGTTTGCCCGGAGGGGCTGCGGAATGAGTGCAGATGAAGGCTCTACCAGCGATGCGGGAGATCAGATCGAGGCTTTTGACACCCCTTGCGAATGCCGCGACAAATTGGCCATCAGCAAGTCCGTGACCCCTTTTATCGAGGCAGGTGATGATATCGAGGTGAGCATAAATTTAAGCAATTGTAAACTCGAACCCGTGACCAATGTGGAAATAAGGGACGAAATTCCTGACGGAACGACTTACATTGACGGCTCCTCCAATGTCCCGGTGACCGTTCAGGGCAATACCCTTGTTTTCGATCTCGGCGACTTGTCTTTTGAAGATACCCGCGACATTACATACTCGCTGTCCACCTCTCCCGACAATTTTTCTATCCGCTATTCTTTGGATGAAGTAACGGATGCTTCTTCGGATGAAAATTGGGATTTGGATGTCTTTTTGGGAAACAGCATTTGGCAGATCGTTGATGACTTTGGCGGCCACACCGGGGACTATTCTTGGTATGCAAAAGACCTTGAGCAGCAATCGGACCAGATACTTTTTCAGAAAGAAAGCGCCGCTTGGACGGTTGCCGGCGACCGCCCTGCCCTGCGGATTTACCATAAGTACAACACCCAGCCAATCCTCGACGGCGGGTTTATCGAAGTAAAAAAGGTTGGTGAGGATAATTGGCATGCGGTCAACTCGAAAGTTTTGAGAAACGATTACGACAATGAACTCCCCTTCGCCACCATTGCCTTGCCCGGTTTCAGGATTTGGAGCGGCTTCAGCGGCGACGATTTTGAGGCATCCTATATTGACCTGAGCGACTGGATCGGCGAGACCATCCAGATCAGGTTCAGGTTTGTCTCTGACGACAACACCGCACCGGCAAACGATGGCTGGCAAGTAGATGACATTGAATTCATGGACCTTTTCAGTTACCAAAGCGAGGTGTGCTTTACGACTGCTCAAGGTGACAATGGCTGTTTCCAAACCGTTGACGAGGGCACCATCGTCGAGTCGCAGATAAGCACCGGCAGCACCGTCAGGCAGTTGGAAGACGTGACCATCACCACTTACCCGAACCCCGTCGGCGAAGTGCTGTATGTAACCATCAACAGTGCGGGGCAACAAGAACTCAGCCTTAGTTTGATGGCCGTTGACGGAAAAACGATCAGCCAGCAATCAGTCGAAATACAAGGCAGCCACACTGCCCAGCTCGATGTGAGCAATGTCCCCGCTGGTTTTTATTTCCTCAAAATCAGTTCGGAAAAAGGCCAACTCGTGCAGAAGGTTGTTGTTGATTAGTAGATCAGTGATTAGTGATTAGTGATTAGTAGATCAGTGATTAGTGATTAGTGATTAGTAGATTAGTGATTAGTGATCGGTGATTAGTGATTAGTAGATTAGTGATTAGTGATTAGTGATCGGTGATTAGTAAGTCACTGGTCACTAATCACTGGTCACTAATCACTGGTCACTGATCTACTAATCACTAATCACTAATCACTAATCTACTAACCACTAAATCACTAAATCAAAACTCCACTCCCAGTTCCTTTATCACCTCGCCGCCGCTGGTCAGCTTCGCAAAATATTTCCCTTTCGGTAAATTCCTGATTTCGAATTCAAACCTGAATTTATGGTAGCCTCGCTTTTGCCTGCGGTTTTCAAAAAAGGCGTGCAGCAGTTCTCCTTCTTCGTTGTAGAGTTCAAAATTGACGATCTTTTCATTTTCGAGGGTGTAATAAAAAAGGCCGTTCATGGCAAATGCTTCGCGGTAGTTGGCGGGCTGACCGGGCAGCAGGCGGTCGCGGGGCTGCCGGTTTTTGATGTGGTATTCGGGCATTGGTTTGCCGAGGAGGTCGGCCACGAATTTTGTGAGTTTGGGGTCGCCGATTTCTTCCAGCCGTTCGTTGTCGGAGACCGACCATACGGCGAATTGGGCGTAAGGGTTTTTGTGCAGGTTGTTTTCGCTGAGATGCTGTGCCAGTTTGAGCAGGTTTCCCGCCGCCATTTTACCCAAACCAAAAACGCTGTGTTCGCCCGGCGAGCCATCGGTTGCTTCCACGCAGAGGCCATACAGCCGCCCGATCCTTGTTTTGCCTTTTTCCACCAAAAATATTTCCTCCTTTGTTACCATCAAATTTTGCAGGCTGCTGTCGCCCGGCTCAAAAATCTGCCCGGCAGGAATCCTTATTTCCAGTTTTTTGCGGCTTGTGTTTTCCAGCTTTACTTTTATGCACTCGCCGGAGTGGCCGCCGCTGCCGGAGACCGAAAATGCAACCAGCCCTTTTTGGGCGGCTTCGTTCAGGTCAATTGCACTGCCATATATACTGCACCACTTTGGGTTTTCCCGAGGATTCGGGACAAGTCGTGCATTGAGGGCAGGTTCTCCCCTTTTGGGGCTGGGGGCTGGCGGGGGCAAATGCACGACTTGTCCCGACCCTTCGGGAAAACCCGAAGTGGTGCAGTATAATAAGGTGTGGTGAAAAAGGAAGGTGAGAGCCAAAGAGGCCAGCAAAAATGTTGTTTTCATGTTGTTAAATTTTTGGTGAAAAATGATGGAACGAACCGTTTGCCGGGCTTATTGAGCCGTCAGCCGTCTTTTCGCTTTTATCGTTGGTCGAATATTTTTTATCATTGCCCTCCGATTTTTTGCTTGTCGTTTTTCAAAAGTGGAATTCTGTTTTTGCAACTGCTCAGGATGTGCGTATGCTGGTAGCACAGCGTTCACGCTGTCCTGGTAAACGACGTTTACGTCGTTGTCTTTTGCACAGACGTAAACGTCTGTGGCCGGGACAGCGTGAACGCTGTGCTACCATGACCCACAAGACATGAGCCGCTACCCGTTTTTAAACTATTGAACCCGCTTTTGAATTTGACAAAAAACAATGCTGTGCAAAACCTGACCACAAGGCTAAAGACCAACGACAAGGCCGTGCTCAAAGACCTCTTTGATGCGCACTATCGGCAAGTCTGTGCGGCCATACACCGCTTGGTCGGGGAGCGGGGAGTGACCGAAGACCTCGCCCAACAGGTCTTCATCCGGTTTTGGGAAAAGAGGGACAGCATCAATATCACCACATCGCCGGGCGCTTACCTGCACCGCATGGCCATCAACGAAGCACTCGGCTGGTTGCGCAGCAAAAAAAACCAGCAGCACGACGAGATCACCGCTACCACTCCATTCGGAATAGAACAGGACGCCGAGCAGGGTTTTTTGCAGAGCGAACTCAAAGACCAAATACGCAAAGCAGTGGACACGTTGCCGCCGCGCTGCCGCGCCGTTTTCCAGCTCAGCCGTTTTGAACAAAAAAGCTACAAAGAAATAGCCGCCGAAATGGGCATTTCAAAAAAAACGGTGGAACACCAAATGGGAAAGGCGCTGCGGGTATTGAGGGAAAGGTTGAGGCCATACCTAGAAAAATGAAAATGAAAATAAAAATGAAAATGAAAAACTCCAGCCGTTCGGGTGTTTGGTTTTTTAAGCCTTAAATAAAAGAATGAACCGGACAATAAAAATCACCCCGCCTACCGGGAGGCAGGAAACAAAAGCCAAACAATAGAACCGCTGGCGTTTTTCATTTTCATTTACATTTTTATTTTCATTAAAAAATAAAAATGTAAATGAAAAACTCCAGCCGTTCGGGTGTTTGGTTTTTGTTTTTTAAGCCTTAAATAAAAGAATGAACCGGACAATAAAAATCACCCCGCCTACCGGGAGGCAGGA
>DROJ01000100.1 GCA_011321935.1 Bacteroidota bacterium
CTGATATCGCAAGGTCTTATTTCAACATTGGAGAAACTTATGATGGTCAAGGAAATTACCGCAAAGCATTGGAATATCATAAAAAAGCATTAGACATCAGGATAAAAGGTTTGGGTGAGAGTCATCCTTATGTTGCAGCAGGTTACAACAGCATTGGAGAAATATATTTTAAACAAGGCCGACATGATACAGCTTTAGAATATTGTCAAAAGGCATTGAACATTCTTCTAAATTCATTTGGAAAAAATCATCTTGATGTGGCTTTATACTATAACAACATAGCAAATATTTATGAGAAAAAAAGAGATTATGACTTAGCGATTAAGAATCACAAAATAGCTCTGTCTATTAGTTTAAAAGAATTAGGCAAAGGGCATCCAAACGTAGCTGAGTCATACAATCGCTTAGGTGAAATTTATTATAAGCTAAAAAATTACGAAAAGGCTGTTGAATACAATGAAAAGGCAATAGACTGCCTTCAGCAAATGAGAAAACATTTCACAACAATCGAATCCAAACAATTCCATTTGTCTGAAAAGCAGTCCATTTTTGAAAATAGTATCCGTAATATATTAGAAGCAAATTCCTTTGATTCAACTCAATTTGATCTCAAGCAAACTTTCACCTATGCTGAAACGGGGAAAGGCAATTTGCTTCTTGATGCTCTAAATTCCTCTCAAGCAAAATATTTCGCTAATATTCCCGAGCCCCTTCTCCAAAAAGAATATGACCTCATTACAGACATTACCTATTACGACAAAAAACGGCAGGAAAAACTTTTGGAAGGTATGGATGAAAATGATACTACTATACTTGCCTTTTCCAGCAAACAATTTGGTCTTAATCGCCAATACGAGGTGTTGGTCAATCAACTCGAAACCGACTACCCCCAATACTACCAAGCCAAATACAACTTCACCACCCTAACCGTAAACCACGTCCAAGACCACCTCCTCGCCGAAAACCAAACCCTCCTCGAATACTTCGTCGGCGACTCCTCCATTTTCATCTTCCTAATCCAAAAAAACAATTACGAAGTAAAAGAAATAAAGCGCGACTTCCCCCTCAAAGACTGGGTGCAGCAAATGACCAAAGAAGGCATATACGGCTACCATGCCCTGTCAATATATGATCCTTTAAAAACAGATTCCCTGCAAGATGCGGCCACCTTAAACTACGCCACCGCTGCCCAAAACCTATATAAAAAACTAATATCGCCATTTGAAAACAAGCTGACCAAAAACCTCCTCATCATCCCCGACGGAGTGCTGAACTACCTGCCTTTCGAAGCACTGCTCACCGAAGCCCCTGCCCGGATAGGCAGTTATAAAAGCTATCCGTATATGCTCAAAAAACACCAGATCAGCTATTCTTATTCAGCGACCCTATTGGATGAAATGCGGCAAAAACAGCACCGCCGCGCACCGGAGGGAAAACTATTGGCGATGGCCCCTTTCTTTGACGGGGACGTGGAGGAACTGAATATACGGATTGACACAACGGATATATTTGCGGATATAAACCGGAGCGAACCTTTGCTGCCACTGCCCAACAGCGGGGAAGAAATAGCAACGATTTCCAAACTTTTCGACGGCACACCTATATATGGTACGGCCGCCTCCCTCACCCAATTCCAGCAGCAGGCAGAAAGCTACCGCATCCTCCACCTCGCCACCCACGGCAAGGCCGACGACCGCGTGGGCGACTATGCCTACCTCGCATTTGCGGTGCCGGGCGATGTGGGCGAATTCGACAAACTGTACGCCCGCGACCTCTACAATTACTCCCTCAATGCCGACATGGTGGTACTCTCCGCCTGCGAGACCGGCACCGGCAAACTGCAAAAGGGCGAGGGCATCATCAGCCTGTCGCGTGCCTTTGCCTATGCGGGGGCAAAAAGCATCTTCCCTACCCTGTGGCAGGTCAGCGACGAGAAGACCAAAGACCTGCTCATCGGTTTTTATAAATATTTAAAAATTGGGAAACCGAAAGACGAGGCGCTGCGCTTGGCGAAGCTGGATTTTTTGGAAAGCAATGCGGGGAACGGGATAGGGACGCACCCGTACTTTTGGGCGGGGCTGATCGGGATCGGGGATATGAGGGCGGTGAGGTGAACGTCAAGGCTTGTCAAATGGATCGAGGCATGACAGGCCACCAATCTTAGCAAAATCAGAAGTGTTCCGGGTAATCAAGATAAAGTTATGCTCCAAAGCAGTGGCCGCAATAACGGCGTCCCCCAATTTGATTTTGTATGCCCGCCGGAGCAGGATAGTACGGTCAGCAACAGCATCGGTGAGGCGATAGACATTGGAGGCGAGTGTAAAATTCTCCGCTTCCGATTGTCTTTTCTTATCCGGAAACGGCCAGCCGAGCAGTTCAATTTTGGCAATAATGGAGAGGTTGCACTCAGTGGCGAGCATTGTACGCACTTTCGCGAGTGCCTGCGGTGGCAAACTGCCGTTGAGTAGATAAATGGCGATGTTGGTGTCTAATAGGTATCTAGTTCCCATCCGCTGCGGAGTTCGTTCAGTTTGGCGTCAATTTGTTCAAGGGTCAGCCCTGTTTTGGCGGCACCGTAGAAACGGTTGAAATCCCATTCCTTTTTGTGGTCATCTGCGACTGCAACCAAGTTACTTTCTTCCAGTTCTGCGACCAAGCGCAAGTGATTTTCGGCATGGCCATTGGCTTTTTCCGGCACAGCCCCGTCCGTCCCGCTTTTAGGAGTCCCCCCTTTTGGTGGCAGTATGATCTTGACGGTGCTCAACGAACGGAGGTATTGGAGCAATGCCCACAATTCAGAAGCGGATTTAACATCGAGGATAATTTGCATGATCTTATTTTTCTCTACAAAATTAACGATAAAAACTTGCTTTCGCAAAAGGGAATTCAGTCACCGGTTTTTACTGGCCTCTAATTTCGCTTTTAGTTTGACTGCCCCCCCCTGATAATTATGCAGCCCATCACCACTTATTTTTTCCAATAATTCATCAGCCGCTGCTTTATTGTTGCCATAATCCGCCACCAACGAAAGCAGCAAGTACCACTCCGGCTCGTCTTTGTTGAAATTGCTTTTATCGGCCATGGACTTGAACAGGGCAGCCGCTTTCCCGAACTGTTTGTTTTTAAAATAAGCATGGGCAAGCGTTTTTTGGGCAGCCTCGTAAAGTTGCGGATCGCTTTCCGGGCGGATGCTTTCCAGTTGTTTTATTGCCTTTTTGTATTCGCCGTCCAGATAGGCGCGGATGCCTTTGGTCAGGGCGTTTTGTGGCTCGTTTTCGTCAATACTACGGCTGCCCTCGCTCAAATAATCCGGCACATTATAAGTTGCCTCGGCAATGGCGGTGTAGCCGCTATAATCTGGATTTGGAAATGCGGGCTTTTTTGTTTGGTCGGTTTTGGGCTTTTCATTTTTAACTATTTCTTCTTCCTTGTTTTCTGGTGCGGGCGTTTTTTCAGGGAGCTTGTTTTTATCTTCTGCAATTGCGGGGGGCGGGTCGTTTTTCAATTCCTTCTTTTCAGTGGGAGGCGTTTCGGCAGGTTCATCGTCACTACCCGGTATAAAATAAAACAGGCAAGCTAACACCGCCAACACCAACACTCCGATCCACCATTTTGCGGAAGCAGAGCCACTTTTTTTTAGGCCCTTGCCTGTCTGTGGGGCATCGTTTTCCCAATCGGCCATTTGCTGGCGGAGGTCTTCTTCGAGCAGGTATTCCATGCCGTCCATTTCGATGCGCGCCATATCGACCTCTTCCTGCAGTGCAGGGTCGGCAGCGATTTCACTTTCAAAAGCTGCGGCCTCCTCTTTGGGCAACTGCCCGCGGACGTATTTATTTATTTTTTGAAATGTGTCGTCGTTTAGCTCCATATCCTATCGGTTTAACAAATCCCTCCACTGGGGATGGTCTTTTAAATATTGCTTGAAATTTTGGCGGCAGCGGTAAAGGGCTTTTTTTGCCATTGCCGCATTTTTCAGCCCAAGTTCCTCGGCCATGTCGGCGCCTGAATATCCGAGTTGTTTCAACCTGAAAACCTTTTTGCATTTTTCGCCCAAAACCGCGGTAGCCAATTGGAGGAACTGCATTTTTTCTTTTTGCAAAATATAGTCTTCGGCATTTTCTTCTGTTTGGTCGTGGCGTTGCGGGTCAAGTTCATCAAATCCCTTTTTCCGCTTTTGCTGCTTCCACCACTGCCGTTTTGCGATAGCTAAAAAATAGGTTTTTAGTGCGCAGTTTCCATTAAAGAGCCCATTACGGATATTGCGGTCAAAAAAGATCAAGGTGTCGTTTGCTATTTCTGTGGCATCCGTTTCGTTGCCGCCGTTATTGAGGATGTAGCCGGTGGCCAAGCCTTTCCAGTCGAGTTTTTCAAAAACATAGCGGAGCGCCCTGTTGCGGGAGGTAGCCCCGCTTTTCAAGGCATCCATGATTTTTTCGTCTGGCCAGATTGGTGTTTGCATAAGTTAGTACCGCGCTTTTTGGATTGGTGCCCAATGATAGGGAGATTATTTTTAATTGGAGCGTTTCACCCGGCCTGTTAAAACAAAAAAGGCCCATGCACTACTGCACGGTCCTTTCTTTGGTCGGGATGACAGGATTTGAACCTGCGACCTCTTCGTCCCGAACGAAGCACGCTACCGGACTGCGCTACATCCCGGAAGTATAAAAAAAAGACCTACAACATGGTCATTGCAAGTCCTTTTTTATAGTCGGGATGACAGGATTTGAACCTGCGACCACTGGTCCCCCAGACCAGTACTCTACCGGACTGAGCTACATCCCGGTTTCAGTCGGCAGTCCTTAAGTCCACAGTCTCCAGTCTGTTTCGGGAATAGGCTGAAGTCTGCGGGTTGAAGGACTGCCGGCTGAAAAGTGGGTCATACTGGATTCGAACCAGTGACCTCTGCCCTGTCAAGGCAGCGCTCTAAACCAACTGAGCTAATGACCCGGTATTTCAAATTTCTGTTCTGGCTTTCAATCAGAAGCACCCAAACCAAGTAGCTTAAAAGACCTTTGATCCGAGCGGCTGCAAAAGTAGTAAAAAATGGTTTTAGGGACAAACCATTTATGGAGGACATTTTACATATTTCACCGATCAAACCTCAAGCCCCTTCTGGTGTGCTGCGCACGACCCACCTTTTTTATTGGAAATTCAAATGCTGGGTACGGAAACCCGATTTGAGGGAATCCCTGGTAATAGGGGTTATCAAAAACCCGGTCCGGTGCAATTGGCTGATGGTGGAAAACACCCCTTCCCCTTCCGAAAGGTTGGTAAAGGTGGGTATTTCCTGCGCACCTGTAATGCCCGAATTGGCGAGCGTTACGTTAATATATTTCTCTAGTTCTTCCCCTCCTGCGACCAAGTCCATGTCAATACCGATAAACAAGCGGTTGAAGTTAGGTTTCTCTGGAATGTTGCTCGCCATTACCTCAAAAAACTCAAGCCCGTCTTTTTCGATATTCAGTTGCGGGGTCAAAGTTTCAAACCGGAGTCCTTTTGCCCACCTCCACTCAAAAGACTTTTCAACCACTGCCCCAGGGTCGTCTTTTGGAAATTCAGCGTAATGAATGGTCAAAGCAGCATCAAAAATAGTGGCCTGTTCCGAGGCCGACCAACCAAGCTTGGTCGTTATGTTTTCCCTGAAATCAAAATTGTTGGACAATGGCTGCCGCAGGACAAGCGGCCCCTGAACAGCCGTTTCAGCAGTCACTACCGGGAGACCGTTGCCCCGGTCTATCAGTAAGCGGATGGTTTCCCCTTCCCGCAATTTTATGACCGCTGAATCTATTTTGTACAACCAATTTGGCTCGGTGGCAAAGACACCGGGGTCTCTCGGCAGGCCAACATCAGTGCCGTTGACCCGCTCCAGGGTAAACAATTCTCCGCTCTCGACCCGCTCAAACTGGACCAGCAAATTGTCGTAATAAAGGGAGTCGGGGTTTTGCGCCAGTTCTAGGGCATTGGCATCAGGGTCGAGGAATGCCTTTTCGACCCGTATGTAATGAACTGGCCCTGAAGAACTCAACAAACCGTAAACAATCGGGATGTCTTTCCACGGGGCAGATACCTCAAAGTCGTTGTCGCAGGCACTCCAAACCAGGGTAGCAAGTAAAAATGCAAAAAGGCTTTTAATCTTCATTGATCGCAAAAATTTGAGAAAGGTGGCCGAGCTGGATGGCTCAATAGTCCCAATCAGTTCGGCCACCTTTTTTTAGTACAGCAGCCAGGGCGGCAAAGGTAAAGGTTTCATTAAATAAACAGGTTGTTGCTTCGGCGGTTATAGCGGATAGGTGACCAATGACATGCTCAAGCACCTCGGCTTATTTTTTTATGACAACCTTTTCAGTCGCCCTCAATCCATTTTCCGCCGTCAGGTCCACCCAGTAAATGCCCGCGGGGAAGTAGGCCACGTTCACCGAAGTCTGCTCCCTGGCGCTGTCATAAAAGAGCAAAGTGCCTTTCGCATCATAAATCTCGATTTCAAACCTGCCCCTCATTTCCACATTTATTTCATCAAATGACGGGTTCGGATATATTTTATAAAAACCCAGTTCGCCCTCGTTGTCGTCCACGCCGGAGAGCTTGTCCAAGCGGATGCGCCAAACCTTGTTGCTCACCTGCTGCCCGCCTGCCATGCCGCCTGCGATGATGATTTCATCTTCGCTTATTTTAGCCGCTCCCCGCAAGTCCATCACTGCGGGCATGTTGCCGTTGGTTTGAAAAAAACTGCTGTTCTGCGGGTCAAAAACAGTGATGCGGTCGAGCGGCGGCACCCCTGCCGAATTGCTGTAAGCTATGCCGTCAAAATTATAGGTCACGTCGCTGCCACCGAGCCAGATGGCCTTTCCGCCGAAGGTCGTTGCTGCCATGCGGTAGCCCTTTGCAGCGGGTTCATCCATCTCCGACCAAGTGATATTGGTCGGGTCAAGAGGGTCTATCACCCCTTTCCGAAGAGTAGAAGTGGCCGGGAAATTAACGGTCGCCTTCGCCCCTCCGGCATAAAAAATAGTGTCTTCCACCACCGTGCCCGCGCCGCCAAAAACTTTGTAAACATTCTGGTTCGGGAGCGGAGTACCTTCCGACCATTGATTTACCGAAGGGTCAAAAACCTGCACCTTGTTCACGTTCGTGGTATTGCTCCAGCCCGTGACCACATAGATCAGGCTGTCCTTCCAGACCACCTGCACATGGTCGTCAATGGCGACGGGGACGGGCGCTGCGTCGGCCAGCCAAGTATTGGTTTGGGTATCAAAAACATGGACTTTGTTGGAACTGGTTTCGTTGCCGCTTTGGGCAACGTGGTAGCCGCCGATCACATATATTTTGCCGTTTACGGCGCTGGCCGCAGCGGCAATTTTTCCTCCGTCGGGGTCGGGCACATCGGGCAGTTGTGTCCATTCACCGGCATCCACGTCGTAGCGCCATGCCTTGAGGTGGATGCCCGACCATATCTTGGAACTGTCGATACCGCAAAACGAATAGACGTAATTTTTGCCGTTTACCTGCGCGCCCGCCACTGCATTGTTGCTGACGGGTTCGGGCATCGGGGCCAATTCCGTAAACTGGGCATGGAGGCTGCTTGCGCAAAATAGGAGCAGCACGGGGAAGGTAACAAATGGGTTCATTCTTAGTGTTTTAAAAAAAGAAGGAGGGAGATCAGTCGGGCCTGTTTTTCAAAACACAAAGCAAATACAAATGTTGGAATTTACCAAATTTCAGTCCGCAGTCTGTCAGTCTTCAGTCTTCAGTCCACAGTCCACAGTCTGGTTGGAGTCTTACTTTTAATTTTGACGATCCGCTGTTTAAGTAGGGCTCCAACCAGACTGAAGACTGTGGACTGTCGGACTGTCGGACTGTCGGACTGCGGACTGTGGACTGAAGACTGACTCACTTCTCCCACACCACTTCCCAATCGCCGTTGTAATTGTTGTGGCAGGGGTCGGGGGGGCAAAAGCAAAAGATGCAAACGGTATCGCAAGATTCGTTGACAATGTACTCCGGGCCATCAAAAGCATTGAAGCCCGTGTTGAGCCAATAGTGGTACTCCTCGCCAACCAATACCCGCTTGACCGCTATCAAATTGGTGTCTTGTCCCGGGCCGTCTTCGTACAGCACCTTGACGCAAGATGGTATTTCGCCATTCAGCGTTCCTGAAATATCATCGTCTTTGCAGGCGGCAAAAACAGTAAGCAAGAGAAAGCAGAAAAAGATGTTTTTCATGGTTCGAATTTTTTTTATTTTTTGATTAGAAATGTAAAATTTACGGTCGGAGGCCAGCCATGGCCTTTCGATTTTCAAGACAGGCCAAACTGTAAATTTGGTTGGCCTCAGCTTTTAAATTTTTATGAAAATAACCAAGCCCACCGTCCTGCTCAACTGGCCCGTTGCCAAAGCCAACCTGCAGCGCATGACCGCCCGGGCAGATAGGCACGGCCTCCTTTTGCGGCCACATTTCAAAACCCCGCAGAGCAATGCCATTGGCCAGCGCTGCCGCGCAATGGGCATCCGGGCCATCACCTGTTCATCGGTTTCAATGGCCGGGTATTTCGCCGCAGGCGGCTGGGAAGACATTACGGTGGCATTTCCAGTGAACACGCGGGAGGTGGAAAGCATCAACGAACTGGCAAAAAAATCGAAACTTAACTTGCTGGCTGTCAACCCGGTAAGCCTTGAACTGCTCGCTGCCAAGCTCAGCTCCAAAGTTGGTATTTTCATAAAAATAGATGTGGGGACGCACCGCACGGGCATCGCCCCCGACAGCGCCGACATCGAAAAATGCCTCGCTGTTTTGGACGCCTCTGAGATGATGGATTTCAAAGGTTTCCTCGCCCATGCAGGCCAAAGCTACGCCGCCCGTTCGGTCGGTGAAATACTCGGAGTGCACCGCTCCTCCACGGCCATTTTGCGAAAGCTGAAAAAAAAATACCAAAGCCGCTACCCCGGTTTGCTCCTTTCGACGGGCGACACGCCGACCTGCTCGATGGCCGAAAATTGGGAGGGCATTGACGAAATCAGGTGCGGCAATTTTATTTTTTACGACCTGATGCAAGTGCAGATCGGCTGCTGCCAAATGGAGGACATTGCCGTTGCCCTCGCCTGCCCCGTCGTTGCCAAAAACGCAGAAAGGCAAGAGGTGCTGATCTATGGCGGCGGCATCCACCTCTCTAAAGACCGGATGGACTGGGATGGGGAAACGGTTTTTGGGCTGCCTGTTTTGTTGAACAGAAATGGCTGGGAAATGCCGGAAGTTGGCTGCTACGTCAAGTCGGTTTCGCAAGAGCATGGCATCCTAAAATGTACGCCGTCTTTTTTTGAAAAAATGGAGATCGGAGGCTTGGTCGGCGTGCTGCCCGTCCACTCCTGCATGATGGTGGATTTGGCCCATTTTTATTTGACTTTGGAAGGGAAGGTTTTGGAAAAAATGTGATTTCAGTCCACTTTTCAGTCCACAGTCCAACAGTCCACAGTCTTCAGTCTGATTGGAATCCTACTTAACAACTGACCACATTAACCAAAAGTAGGATTCCAGCCAGACTGAAGACTGTGGACTGACCGACTCCTACCTGCCGGCAAGCAGGGAAGACTGTGGACTGACCGACTGCCGACTGAAAAAGGTCACTCGAAAAAAGAAAAAACAGTATGCCCGTATTTCCTTTTGTGCACAAAATGGGGATGTTCTTGGTAGTCGTTTTTAGGGCCGTGCTCCAGCACGAACCAGCCGTTTTCTTTCAATAATTGATGCTCAAATACCAGGTCGGGGATGGTATCAATGCTTGGCAGGTCATAAGGCGGGTCGGCAAAAATGAAGTCGAATTGCTCCGGCGTCCTTTTGATAAATTTAAAAACATCCGACCGGACAATTTTTATAAGCGGCTCAATATCAAGGGTTTTGGCCGTCTGCTCTGCAAATTTCACGCAGCCCCTGAAGCGCTCCACATAGGTCAGGTCGGTGCAGCCACGGGAGATGAACTCATAGCTGAGGTTGCCTGTGCCGGCAAACAGGTCGAGTACTTTTAGTCCTGCAAAATCGAGTTGGTTGGCCAAGATGTTGAACAGGCCTTCTTTGGCAAAGTCTGTGGTCGGCCGGGTGGGCCACTTATCAGCGGGCGGGTGAAACCTTCTGCCTTTGAACTGTCCTGAAACGATGCGCATTTATGCAGTGATTAGTGAAACAGTGATTAGTGATTAGTGGAGTAGTGATTGGAGCAGTTGGGCGAAGGGGCATCAATCACAGAGGAGCAAGTAGTGAAGATTGGCAAAAAAACCGGGGTTGAGCGAGGCGGCATTTTTCCCGAATTGGACATGTGCGGGGGCGGGGCAGAAAGAAATATCGGCAATATAGCGGTACAGCATTTTATAGATGTCCGATTTTTCGACAATCTGCCCGGAAAGGAGCAAGGGGTCGGAGTTGGGATCGAGGCCATGTTGCTCAAAAGCGAGCAGCACAAAATACATCACGTCGTTGGGCGATTGAAAAGAAAAAGTATTGAAAAACTGGAGTTCCTTTTTATTAAAAACAGCGAGTTGGAAGTGGGTTTTGCTGAAACCCGCAAAAGCAACTTTGCCCTCGATACGCTCGACCGCCTGCTTGCAACCGACCAAAAAAGCAGTGCTGCTGTTGAAGATGCTGCCTTTCGGAAAATGCTTTTTCAAGGCGGCCATTTCCGGTTTCCCAACTTGATAAACAGCCTTTATTTTCAAAGAGGCAATTTCATCCGAGCGGATGTCCGCTTCTTTTCCACTGTCCAAAAGTTCTTCCAGATAGGTCGCCTTTTCATCTTCATTGAACAACCTCTGCGGCACGAGGGCCGCCGATGAACTGTCGAGGGCAATCTTTACTTTTTGATAGCGGGGGCCCAACAGGTCTTCTTTGCGCAGCACCTCGCCGATCTCTTTGCCCCTGTCTGAATGCCCATTTCCGCTTGCGGGAAAAGGGCATGATTTCAAGGCCAGCATTTTATTAGAGGAAGGCTCATAAACAGAATAAACCAAACTGTCCATCCCGACGAGGATGGACAGTTGGTATGCGGAGGTATTGTTCCGCTGAAATCCGGGTTCTATGATATTGTAGGTCACTCCCAACTTCCGGTTAAAATAGGTTTGGACAACGAACCGAACTTGATCTTTTTCTTCGGGTCGTACATGTTGTCGTATTTTTTGAACTTAGGATCGGCGAACTCTCCCATGAATTTTTCATATGGAATGCCGACCTCTACCACATCCACCGTGGTCATCTGGTAAGATGCGGTGTCTGATTTTATATCAAATTGAAGGCCGTCTGTACCGGGTACATCGCCGATAGTGGCCAAGTCAATTCCCATGTTTTTCACCGAGTCAATGGCAGGGATATAAGTAGTGTCAAAAGTGATCTGCCCCGTAAAATTGGGGTCGTCAGGATCGCCGTTCACTTGTATGATCATAAAACGGCCATATTTGAGTGTGTCCTGCAATTCCTTGAAAGAGCCGGCAAATTTGCCGGTTATGCCCCTATAAGCCTCTTCGGCTTTTCTTATTTCAAGGAGTTTTTCAATGATTTCGGTTTCCCGCTTTTGTTTTACGGCATTGAATTTAATGGGTTCCTGAATAGTTTTGAAAAGGAAATAGCCCAGCACAAGGATCAGGATAAAAAGCAGGGCATTGAAAATAACACGTTTCTTCATTCCGGTTTGTTTTGAATATTGATTAAACAGTTGGCTGTTTGCCTTTGGCTATTGGCCCCAAAACAACCTGTCTCAAAAAATTCAAGATCAAATTTTTGAATTGCAAAGCCGTTGTTGCCAATCTCAAAAAGCAAACAGCCTTGCCTACCGGTACGTCCGCATGGACAGGCAGGCAATAGCTAAATTAAATTTACGCTGCAATTTTAGTGATTCAAACGCATTCAGCGAAATAAGCGGCACATTGATTTTTCAAGCAGCCTTGTTTTTTCAATGAAAATGTCGCTCGAATTCAGTAAAACCTTAAAAACAAAGATGCTTGCACCAGTAAATTTTGGTGTGCGGCAGGTTGTTTTTTTTGGCAGTGTGTCAAATGTAATGCTGACCAACCACAGAGTGCACAGGGGGTTTCGCTTTTTGCCAGCATTACATTTGATGCACCACCTTTTTTTTAACCGATGTTGCATTCACCAAAATAACGGGCGCCTTCTTCGACTATCATGAACTTGGCGACGATAGTCCCCCGGATCAGTGCAGTGCCTTTCAAGGTGAGGGTGCCGGCGACTTTAAGTTCGCCTTCCACATTGCCCATGATGATGGCGTCGTGGGTGTCAATATTGCCTTCTACCCTGCCCTTTTCGCCCATCACCAGCCTTTTGTCACATTTCACCTCTCCTTTTAAAATGCCGTCGAGTCGCACATTTTCCGATGCCTTGAATTTTCCTTCTATGATGGTGCCGTGGGAAATGACGCAGGTCTCGCCTGCTTCTTTGATGCCGTTGAGGCCATTGAGCGGTTTCTTTTCGACCTTCGTTTTGGATTTAGTAGCGGTTCCAAACATTTGAAATGGGATTTGTAAAGTTACGTGCCGTGCTTTTGTGGCAGGGCCGCCTACTTTGAGTTATTTGAATGACTGTTTGTTCTCTGGCTTGGAATAAATTTAACTTTCTAATATAGGTGTGAGTGATACAAAGTGTGGTGTAGTTTTGCAGGAATAATATGTGAAGCCTTTTTCTGGGCATAAAATTATAAATGTTCCATAAATAAAAAGAACATGGACAATGAAAATAAAAATAAAAGTAAAAGTAACTGCTAAGCAGGGAGCCTTGAGGTGATGCCTTTGGGCGGGGAGTGCGGGGGGAAAGGCGTTGCCTCAATTCGATATATTGAGGCAACGCCTTTCCCCCCGCACTCCCCGCCCAAAGGC
>DROJ01000101.1 GCA_011321935.1 Bacteroidota bacterium
AAAATTAGGCAGTGTCAAATGTAATGCTTTTTTTACGAGGGTCTCACGACACTCGCTAAGATCTGCCGTCCCTGCGGGACTAGGATAGACAGGCTTTCCACCTAGTCCCGCAGGGACGGCAGATCTTAGCGAGTGTCGTGAGACCCTCGTAAAAAAAGAAAAAAAGCATTACATCTGATACACCGCCAAAATTAACGGCTGAATCTACCGCCGCGAATTGCGCTAATTACCACTAATTGTTTAACTTTTTTTTGTAAAATTAAATTAGTGAAAATTAGCGCAATTCGCGGCAAACCTGAATATTCGCTAAAATCTAAAAACAGAAAAATGCCCAATTCAAAAATAGCCGGGATCGGCTTCTACGTACCCGAAAAAGTAGTTACCAACCACGACCTCGCCCGCCACATGGACACCTCAGACGAGTGGATCCAGGAACGCAGCGGCATCGTGGAAAGGCGCTACGTGAACCGGCACGAAGACACCACCGCTACCATCGGCGCAAAGGCTGCCCGCATCGCCATCGAACGGGCGGGGATAGACAAAGAGGAGGTTGATTTTATCATTTTTGCTACCCTCAGCCCCGACTATTATTTCCCCGGCTGCGGCGTTTTGGCGCAGCGCGAACTCGGCATCAGCAAGACCGAAATAGGGGCGCTCGACATCCGCAACCAATGCTCCGGTTTTGTTTACGGCCTCACCGTGGCCGATCAATTTGTCCGCTCCGGCATGTACAAAAATGTTTTGTTGATAGGCGCCGAAGTGCATTCCATCGGGCTTGATTTTACCACGCGGGGAAGAAACGTTACCGCTCTTTTTGGCGATGGCGCAGGAGCCGTCGTCATCCAACCGACCGAGGAAAAGGGCAAGGGCATACTGACCTCCAAACTCCATTCCGATGGAACTTACGCCGAAAAACTGGCCTACATCAACCCCGGCGGCCACTCTGGCTACCACGCAAAAAAAATGGGCGACGACACTGATTTTGGCTACGACCCAGACCAAGAATTTGGCGGCCTTTTCCTCACCCAACATATGATGGACAATGCCATGACCTTCCCGAACATGGACGGCAAACTGGTCTTTAAAGCCGCCGTTACCAAGTTTCCCGAAGTCATCATGGAAGCCCTCAACGACCAAGGTTATACCACCGAGGACATTGACCTTTTCATCCCCCACCAAGCCAACCTGCGCATCAGCCAATTGGTGCAACGGCGCCTGAAACTGCGCGACGACCAAGTTTGGAACAACATCCAACGCTACGGGAATACCACAGCCGCCACTATCCCGATTGCCCTTTGCGAAGCATGGGAAGCGGGCAAGGTGAAAGAAGGCGACCTCATTTGTATCGCTGCTTTTGGGAGCGGCTTTACCTGGGGGGCGACTTTGATCCGGTGGTGATTCAACAAAGTGACTTTTATCATTTTCCAACAAATAGTCCACTTCTTCCAGCCATAAATTTTGAGGAGGAAATTAACTTTGGTTGCTTGGCTGGTTTGGCAAAAAAGTTTTTTTTTGAAAAATGAAAACATGGTTTTGCCCCAATCATTTTCGTCTTATTAAATCAGGATTCCGTAGCGGTGGCGAAGGATGGAACAGGACAAAACCGCATTTGGATTTTTTCAAGAAACCCCTTGTTTAGCCTATCAAAACCTGCATTCATTTCTCCAATATTTTACGAAAAAAAAACAAACAGAACGCAGCTCCAAAAGGAGTCCTTCGGACAAACAAAATGAGAATACATCATGTTTGTCCGACGGACTCCTCGGGAGATGGTTTTTCGGCATTCGCCAAACAAGTATCCGCTCAAAACCACATGGCGCAGGTACGTTCCGACAACCGAGGATATATATCCCCGGTTTCATTCCACCCCCTTTCCAAAGGTCAACATTTACATTTTACCAAAACTCAACACTCACATGAATCGACTAATTACTTTGTTCACAGTCCTTGTATTCCCAATCCTATTGACTGCTCAAAACCTGCCCGAACTGATGGGCATTAGCTCCCGGGGCGGCATGAACGGCGCGGGCACCATCTTTACTTTAAGCACCGACGGCGCAGATTTTAAGATCAACCACGACTTTGCTGCGGTCGGCCCATTTTCCGGCCTCGGCAGCCTTTTGGTGGCCTCCGACGGGAAGGCTTATGGCATGACCTCCGACGGGGGCAATTTCCGCTCGGGCACTATTTTCAAAATGAATATGGACGGGAGCGGCTTTGCGGTTGTCCACCATTTCAATGGTGCGGAGGGGGCATTTCCGTCCGGCAGCCTGATCGAGTCAAATGGCCAATTGTTTGGCCTGACCCCAGCTGGAGGAGACGAAGACGCTGGCCTTGTTTTTAAAATAAACATGGACGGGAGCGGCTTTGAAGTACTGCACCATTTTTCGGACGATGCGGCCGTTCCTTTTGGGAATTTAGTGGAAGCCTCGGACGGCAAATTGTACGGGGTTGCTTCCGAAGGCGGGGCCAACAACGACGGTGCTGTTTTCCGCATCAACAAAGATGGCACTGGCTTCTCAACCCTTTTTTCTTTTGAAAAAAACACGAGCGGCAAAAGTCCTCTCGGCGCATTGATAGAAGGCAGCGGCGGTTGGCTGTACGGGACGGCCTGCCACAATGGGCCGGGGCAAGCGGGAGTTGTTTTCCGGTTGAAAAAAGACGGCAGCGACTTCACTTTGCTCCGCTCTTTTACCTTTAGCCAACAAGACGGCAACCGGCCTTTGGGCACTTTGCTCGAAGCCTCCGACGGCAAAATTTACGGCACTGCATCCAGCGGTGGCAACGACTTCAACGGCATCGTTTTCAGCATGGAAAAAGACGGCTCCAACTTTCAATTGCTGCGCGGCTTCGCCGCAAATGACGGCAAAAGCCCCGGGCAAGGCAGCTACCTTTTGGAAGCAGCAAACGGGATGCTTTACGGCGTCAACCCGACGGGCGGAACGAACAACGGAGGGACTGTTTACCGGCTCAACAAAGACGGTTCGGGCTTCAGCGTCATCCATCATTTTGACCTGCAAAATGGCGCAAGGCCACAAACGGGACTGGCGCAAACGGCCAACGGCAACCTGATAGGCACGGCCACAATGGGCGGGGCAAAAAACGTCGGAACGATTTTCAGCATTGACGTAAACGGGGATTCGTATGCAACGGTCCATGAATTTGACAACAGCAATGCCAATGGCTACAACCCCGTTTCGCAACCGACCTTGGCCGCTGATGAGCATATTTACAACACTGCATTTTACGGCGGCAGCAATGGAATGGGAACGGTTTACAGAACCCAAAAAAATGGCACCAACTTCGAGGTTTTGCACGAATTTGCATTTGCCGAAGGCGCAAACCCAAGCGGTAAATTGCTGGAAAGCAGCGATGGCATGTTGTACGGAACAACCAAGAAAGGCGGCAGTTTTGGCAACGGCACCATCTACCGGCTGAACCCGGCAAACCTCCAATTTGAACTGCTCCACCATTTTGAACTTTTGGGCGAATCGGGGGCGCTGCCGAGTGGCCGATTGATCGAAGATGCCAACGGGATGATCTTCGGCACTACCCAAAGCGGCGGGGCAAACGGCTCGGGCGTGATCTTTCAATTTGACAAAACAAACAACCAAACGAGCGTCGTTTTTTCCTTTTCGGCCGATGACCCGACGGGCAACTCGCCCATCCACGGGCTGACCGAAATGAACGGGCAATTGTACGGCGTCACCCAATTGGACGGCGACGGCAACCAAGCCGCTGCCCCTTCTGGCACCTTGTTCAGGGTGAATAAAAACGGCACCGGTTTCGAGGTGTTGAAGCACTTCGACCAGAACCTGAACGGCATCCCTTCCAGCCCGCTGCTTTCCATTGGCGACGGCTTTTTGTACGGCACTACCACCAACGGCGGCGACAACTTGGTCGGCACTTTTTATAAAATTTCGTTGGACGGGAGCGGCTTTCAGACCCTCTTCCATTTTGATGTGGTCAACGGTATCACCCCGCAGGGCGCACTGATAGCAAGCAGCGATAATGAATGGATTTACGGCCTGACAAAAATCGGGGGCAGCGAAGACCGGGGCGTCGTTTACCGCATCAAGCCGGACGGCAGTTCTTTTGAAAAAATATTCGATTTCACGGGCATTCCCGATTCGGGAGAGCAGCCTTCCGGCGGGCTGATCTGGGTGGAAGGAACGACTGCAACGGGGGAGGCCACTGCTTTGCAGGGCATTTCTCTTGCCCCCAACCCGGCTGCTGAAAGTGCTTCTTTTTTATGGGAAAACGGCTTTCCTTTTTATCAAAAAGCCAGCTTGCGGATAAGCACTGAAATCGGGAAACTGGTTTTTCAGGCCGACGGCGACCTGCCCTTTTTGAATGCTCTTTTGGAGAAAAAAAGCAGGCAGTGGAGCAAGGGCATTTATTTTGTTGACCTGAAAATGGAAGGCGGGGTCTTTCGGGAGAAATTGGTTTTGCAGAAATAAATTTTTTTTCGGGATTGGACACAGATAGGATTGCACACAGATTGAACTGATTTAACTGATAAAAACTGATTACCAGCTCTGCTGGATATAGCGGCTCGTAATCAGTTCTTATCAGTTAAATCAGTTCAATCTGTGTGCAATCCTATCTGTGTCCAATCCTATTCAAGACCTCAGCCCGTTCAAAAAATCGCTCGCCCTCATCCGCTTCCGCCCCTGCAATTGCAGTTCTAAAATTTCAATAAAACCATCAGCGGTAGCGGCGTACAAATGTTTTTTGCCGTCGGTGAGCAATTGGCCTGCGGGAAAGGAAAATTCTTTTTCAATCATTTTGGAACGGTAAATTTTCAACTGCTTGCCTTTTATATTTTCCCAGCCATCGGCTTCCCACGGAGTGCCGTTTTCCAAAACAGCGGCTTCTTTTATGGTCGTCCAGGCGCAGGGGTAAGGGCTTAGCCCCCTGATAAAATCATGCACCTTTTTTGTTTTTTCCGTAAAATCTACCTCGCAGGTTTCATGGAAAATTTTGGGCGCTTTGCAGACAAGCGACTCGTCTTGCCGCTGCAATCGGTAGCCGCCTTTTTCAATGGCCCGCACTGTTTTCAAGACCAGTTTGGCGCCGATGTGCATCATGCGGTCATGCACCTCGCCTGCCGTTTCGTCTGGCCCGATGGGCATTTTTTCCTGAAATAAAATGTCGCCGGTGTCAATTTCGTGTTTGATAAAAAAAGTGGTGACGCCCGTTTCTTCCTCCCCGTTTATGACGGCCCAATTGATGGGCGCTGCTCCCCTGTATTTTGGCAAAAGCGAGCCGTGCAGGTTGAAAGTGCCGATGCGCGGCATGTCCCAAACGGCAAGGGGGAGCATCCGAAAAGCGACCACCACTTGCAGGTCGGCGCGGTAACTTTCCAGTTCTTCGAGGAAGGCAGGTGCTTTAAGATTGCGCGGCTGCAATACTGGAATGCCTTTGCCGACCGCAAATTTTTTGACCGCCGACTGCAACAGCCGCTTGCCGCCCCTGCCGCCCCGTTTGTCGGTGGAGGTGATGACAGCCACTACTTGGTAGCCGTTTTCAATAAGTATTTCCAAAGAAGGCACGGCAAATTCCGGCGTGCCCATAAATATGATGCGCATGTTTTTTTTTTGATTTGACACCTATTATATATAAGGTGTAGTTTGAGTTTGTTTCCCCGAAAAACTAAAGGAAAACAAACCCAAATAACCGAAAAATAAAAAGGAAAGAAAATGAAAAAGTAACCGGGAAATCCAAACGACGTGAAAACCACTGGAAAAAAAGTTAGAGGCACTCGAAAATAAAAGCATTTGCTTGTGGCCTTCAGCGAGAGTGTCGAAAACTGTTTCCCGGTTACAAATGAAATGGAAGTATGTTTTATACTCGAATGATAGCGTTTCGAGGACGAAGGTAAACCGTTTCGGTGTTTCTACAAAAAAAACGTTCATATTTGTAGCTCAAAACAAAACAAATGGATTTCAAGGACCGACCAAAATTAATGACCGACAGCGCCAAAGATTTCATCTGCTCGCTCCCGCAGCAAGTAAAAAAAGAGTGGCTGAAAGGCATTGATACCAATTTCCATTTCGACATTTCAGGCAAAACGGGCGGGCAGTTCAGCGTCATTGCAGCGGATGAAAAACTGGAAGTCCACGAATATTTCACAGGAAAACCGAAATGTATAATTTCATCAAAAGACGTGCATTTTATAAAATTATTGAAAGGCGAACTGAACCCGGTGATGGCCTTGCTGACGGGGAAATTGAAAGTCTCTGACCAAGAGGAAGTCATCAAGCACGCGAAGATTTTTGGGCTGATGTAAAATGTAGCGCGGATTTCCAAATCCGCATCTTATTGGCCGTATCAGGAGATCCGGGCTACCTTTGGGCTGCTTTTTTATTTCATAAAAAAATAATATTTAACCTGATTAAACCCCTCCCCCCTCCTCCAGTCTTAGGGTCATCTTCTCAAATAACTTCGCACTTCAAGTTCAAATAAAAACTTTCGATCATGGATAGAAGAACTACCTTGTCCAAAATGTTTGGGCAGCATGTTTCCGACAAAAAAGTGGCCACCGCACCGGCACCAGCAGCCACTGCCGTTTTGTCCGGCCTCGCCCCTTACATGGGGGCATTCGAATTCGAGCAAGCCGCCCACCTCCTGCGCCGAACCACCTTCGGCCCTACCTACCAACAGATCAAGGACGCCGTGAACGACGGACTCGATGCCACCCTGCAAAAGCTGCTGGAAGACCGGCCACTGCCCGACGGCCCCCTCAACCACAGGTACGAAAACGACCCCGAAGTGCCCATCGGCGAAATATGGGCCAACAAAATATACCAGCCCCAGCCGCTCAGAAACGAAATAAGGAACTACCGCAGGCAGTCGCTGAATGCTTGGAACGTGGAACTGCTGCGCAAATCCGGTGTCTCGATCATCGAAAAAATGACCCTCTTTTGGCACAACCATTATGTCACCGCCAATATCAATGACCCGAACTACACCTATAACTATATAACCACCCTGCGGGAAAATGCGCTCGGCAATGTGCGCGAACTGGCCAAAATAATGACCGTCAACCCGTCCATGCTGCGCTACCTCAACGGCAGGGAAAACTCCCGCGTAGCCCCCAATGAAAACTACGCCCGCGAACTCCTCGAACTCTTTACCATCGGTAAAGGCCCGGTGGCCGGCCCGGGCGATTACACCAATTATACCGAAGACGACGTGGTGGCCATGGCCAAGGTTTTGACCGGATGGAGAGACGTTGGTTACTTCAACATGAACCCCGATATACCGATGCCCTTCGGCAGGTATGTCAACAACCGGCACGACACCGGGGACAAAACACTTTCCTACCGCTTCGACAACCAGGTAATTCCAAATATGGGAGCGGATGAATACAAGCACCTCATTGACATCATTTTTTCAAAAGATGAATGCGCCCGTTTTATTTGCAGGAAGCTCTACCGGTGGTTCGTTTATTACGTCATCACGGACGAGATCGAGCAGGATGTGATCGAACCGATGGCGCAGGTCATGATCGCCAACGATTATGAAATCAAACCTGCCCTCGATGCCCTTTTGCGCAGCGAACATTTTTTCGACATGTTGAGCATCGGGCCAATGATCAAAAACCCGATTGACTTCGTATTTTCAGTGCTCAATATATTTGAGGTGGAATACAACGACGCCAATTTGGAGGCCTACTACCGCCTCCAGCTAAGGACGGTAGGCCAGCCGCTCGAACAAATGCAGATGGTCCCCTTCAACCCGCCGTCGGTAGCAGGCTGGAAGGCTTACTACCAAGAACCGGGGTTTTACCGGGTTTGGATCAGTTCTGCTACCCTCCCGCCGCGGATGAATTTTTCCAACCAAATGCTGGGCGAGGGAGTTGGTCAAGGGGCCAACAGGGCGGCCATTGACGTGCTGAAATTCACGGCCTCCATTGACGACCCCTTCGATCCGAACCACCTCATTGACGAGTTTGCCAAAATACTGTACCCACAGCCCATCCCGCAAGGGCAAAAAGACCTGCTGAAATCCATCCTCCTTCCCGGCCTGCCGGACTTCGAGTGGACCGTCGAATACGGCGACTATGTGAACAACCCCGATGATGAGGAAATAGCCGCTTCTGTTGCCGATAAATTGAAAAACCTGTTGACCGCCATGCTGAGCATGCCTGAATTTTATCTAAGTTAAAATGGCTGTTCGCTAATTGCAATTGGCCGTCGGCCAATTGCAAATAGCAAAAAGCTAAAAGCTAAAAAAAATGAAACGTCGTAAATTTATACAAACCACTGGCCTCTCTATTCCATTGATGTTCAACGGAATACCAATGCGGGCCATGCCGAAATCTTCCATCTTTTCGGCCATATCAAATGAAAATGACAAGGTGCTGGTGCTGGTGCAATTGATAGGCGGCAACGATGGCCTCGCCACCATCACCCCGCTCGACCAGTACGACAAACTGGCCAACGTGAGGGGCAATATTTTGATCCCCCAATCCAGCCTGTTGGATGTCGGTTTCAACATTGGCTTCCACCCCACAATGACCGGCCTGCGATCTGTTTTTGACGATGGCAAAATGGCCGTCGTGCAGTCGGTCGGCTACGCCAACCAGAACCGTTCCCACTTCCGCAGTTCCGATATTTGGACGAGCGGCTCGCCCGCAGGGCAGCAATGGACGACGGGCTGGCTGGGCAGGCATTTTGAGCAGACCGCACCCGACTACCCGA
This sequence comes from Bacteroidota bacterium, assembly GCA_011321935.1. Taxonomy (GTDB): domain Bacteria; phylum Bacteroidota; class Bacteroidia; order Chitinophagales; family Saprospiraceae; genus UBA6168. The sequence goes on from DROJ01000101.1 coordinate 8,709, forward strand.
CAGGCTATCCGAATGCCGAGTTTCCCGACCCATTTGCGATCACGATGGGCTCGTTGGTATCGGAAACCTGCCAGGGCACGGCCATCAATTACAGCCTTGCCATCAATGACCCGTTCAACCTCAACCCCCTGCTCGACTTCGAGGGCGCTGACCCGCCGAACACTCCATACGGCGACGAACTTTCTTTCCTCCGCGAAACCATCGAACAGACCAACGCCTACGGCGAAACAATAAAGGAAGCAGCCGAAAGCTCCGAGTCCCTGATTGACTATCCGGAAGACAACCGATTGGCCAACCAATTGAGAAATGTAGTCAGGTTGATAGCAGGCGGCCTGCAAACTAAGGTTTATGTGGTCAGCTTGGGCGGCTTCGATACCCACGCCTCGCAGGTTGTCGGCGACGATGTGGCCACGGGCAACCACGCCGCCCTGTTGCAGACCCTTTCGGATGCCATCAACGCCTTCCAACAAGACCTCAACCTGCACGGCCTCGACCAAAAAGTGCTGACCATGACCTTTTCCGAATTTGGCCGCCGCATCCGCTCCAATGACAGCCTCGGCACCGACCACGGAGACGCCGCACCATTGATGCTATTTGGCAGTTGCGTAGCCGCGGGCATCATCGGCGACAACCCCGAAATACCCGACAACCCCAGTGTGCAAGATGCCGTTGCCATGCAGTACGACTTCCGCAATGTGTATGGCTCGGTGATGATGGACTGGTTCGATATTGCAGAGGAAGATGTGAAAAATTTGCTTTACCCGGGGTTCAGCCATTTGCCGATCATCGAGGGCTGCGAGACTACGGGCACGAGCGAAACAGTGCCCTTCATCGAGGCCACTGCCTATCCAAACCCTTTTTCAAAACAGGTCAATATCCGCTTCAACAGCGGGAGCGAGCATGTGCGTTTAAGTGTATTTAATGGCAGTGCGCAGGAACTGAAAGTGCTGGTCAACAAAAAATTGACGACGGGCCAGCACGAGTTCAGTTTTGATGGCTCGCAGCTTCCGGCAGGCACCTATTATTTCCACCTGCAACTGGAAGGCGGGCGGCAAAAAACCAAATTGGTCATTAAAAATTAATGAAATAGAACCACATGGAAAGTTTGAAGGCCGGCCGTTTGGGCTGGCCTTTTTTATGCTATTTGAGGTGATGCCTTTGCGAGTGGAGAGCGGGGAGAAAGGACTTAACTCAAATTGCATTTTCCTGCTACTTCCTTTCTTTTTGTACCACATTTTTTTGTTCCCGAAAATCGGGAACAAAAAAATGCGGTGCAAAAGAGAAAAGTTAAGTGCTTTATTTTTCCGTAAAGTTTCAAAAGGGCAAAAATATTGGCTTATCGTAACTTGCGCCCGTTCACCAATTTTTATTGTAACTGCTAAGCAGGGGCGATGAGGTGATGCCCCCTGCTTAGCAGTTACTTTTCATTTTCAAAATGCAAGAATCCAAGCTGCTTGAAATCAACGGTTTAAACATTCATTTTTCTTCTTTTGACAAAAAAACAGAAGCAGTGCGGGGCATCTCTTTTTGCCT
>DROJ01000102.1 GCA_011321935.1 Bacteroidota bacterium
CCGCTCTAAATGAAAATTAAAATGAAAATTAAAATGAAAAACACCGTTCGTTCCTTTACTTCGGTTCTGTTTTCCAATTCTTATCATCCTCTCTGGTTTGATTCCAAACCCAAGCATTGGAACGAGGGTGAAAATCAGCATTCCGCTCTAAATGAAAATTAAAATGAAAATTAAAATGAAAAACACCGTTCGTTCCTTTACTTCGGTTCTGTTTTCCAATTCTTATCATCCTCTCTGGTTTGATTCCAAACCCAAGCATTGGAACGAACGGTGTTTTTTATTTTAATTTTTATTTCATTTTAATTTTTAATTAAAAATGAAGATAAAAGCCATCATCATAGACGACGAAAAAGCGAGCATCGAAGCGCTGAAATGGGAACTCAAAGAACACGAGAACGAACTCGAAGTGGTCGGCGCGTGGCAGTCGCCCGAAGAGGGCATCGAAGCCATCCGAAAGGCAAGGCCCGACCTCGTTTTTTTGGACATAGAAATGCCGGCCATGAACGGTTTTGAACTGCTCGACCGGGTGGTGGACGAGGTGCCTTTTGAGGTCATTTTCACCACTGCCTACGACGAGTTCGCGGTGAAAGCCTTCAAGGTCAATGCCCTCGACTACCTCATGAAGCCCATTGACCGGGACGAGCTCGCCAATGCCATTTCAAAAGTGGCCAAGCGCCGCAATACGCCCCTGGACCGGCAAAGCCTCGAAACGCTTTTTGCAATGATAAACCCGCGCAAACCGCAGCTTCCGAGCATTGCCTTCCCTACCCTCGAAGGGCTGGAATTTTTGGAGGTGGAACGCATTACGCATTGTCAGTCCGACGGCAATTATACGCGGCTGTACCTCTCGGAGGGCGGGTCGGTCTTGGTTTCAAAAACACTGAAAGAGGTCGAGGCGCTGCTGAAAGGCTTCCCTTTTTACCGCACCCACCATTCTTACCTCGTACACCTTGTTTTTATAAAAAAATACCTGCGCGGAAAGGGGGGGCAATTGGTGCTGAAAAACGGGGTGGCCATTCCGGTGGCGCGGAGCAGGAAGGAGGAGTTGTTGAAGTTGTTTTGAAGTGGAAAGTGGCCAAAAAAAGGGGACACCTCTACTTCTGGCAGTCAATGCCTTCGGTAAAAGTGCCCCACTTGGCTGTGGTATCTTTTGGCTTTGGAGCATATGCCTGATTAATTTTATTGCTCCCCAAATGGGGATAAATACTAATTTGTTTTTAACTTGACCCAAAGTTAGCTGTGGTTCTGATACATACCAAAGTTATTTCTGATATTTTTTATCAGATTTTCTGATATTTTAAAATATGTAAACTTTTAAGTGACACATTTTCACCAAAACCTGAAAAGATTGAGGAAGTCGCGGAGGTACAGCCAAGAAGAAATGGGAAAGCATTTTGGCGTGGCACAGGGAACGTACAGTGGCTGGGAAAACAAGGCCGAGCCCAATTATGAAACTTTGGTACAGATCGCCGGTTTTTTTGCCGTCACCGTAGATGACCTGTTGCAAAAGGAAATGACCAACGAACGAACACCTGCCCGGAAAACCGGGCAGCCGGAACTGGAACTGATGGAACAGAAAGTGGAAGGACTGATAAAGGTAGTGGAACTTTTGGCCGACAAGGCCGGGATTGACATTTCGGGGATGAAAACAAGGCTCAACGACGACCTCTCAAAGCTCTGAGGCGCAAAGGCCGTTTTTTTGTGTATCTTGATTCCAATTGAGTTAAATACGGACACTCCGATGGAATCATTCACCGACAAAAAAACTTCCGATAAGGACAAAAAAATCAAGGAAACAAGGCTGAAACTCAACCTTGAATACCTTGAAAAACTCCTCACCGCCGTTGCTGACAAACTGAAACAGAACGGGCGCTAAGGCATTGTTAATGAAGAGGTTGGGGGAAGGGTGGTTGGGTGTAGCCCTTACTTATAGCTTAACCAACCAATATATCCTCACCTATAATAATTTCAAACCCTCCTTTTAATTTCACTTCCTCGATTACTTCGATTTCAAATGGTAAAAACGCTGTGATGGGCATTGCCGTGATAGATTGCTTTTTCATATCAATATATTTTTGAGTTAAAAAATGATGGCATGTAAAAGAAATCCAAAAAAAAATGCCATCGAACAATAATATTGAGCAGGTTGTATAATGATTATTGACATAAAAAGGCAATGTTCTATCCTGTAATTCATTGATAACGATGTAGTTAAAGATTAAAAAAGATTACTCCCTGTGGATATAATCAATAAAATAGGTGGCTTGTCAAAATACCGTCCGAAAGACGGATATGTGTTAAATATGTTCGAGGTTTTAGAAACCCATCAAGACAGGAGAAAGGCAGTCGAGGTATGGGAAAGGCAAGGTAAATCCAAGGACTCTTTTCGGTGGGCCTATAAATGTCTCAAAGATAATTTATTGGATGGTGTTTTTTTGAACAATTTTAATCATCTTGATGCTGGAAAAAAGAACAGGATCGAATGCTGGAAACGTCTGGCACAGATTAAAGCATTAACAATTGCTGACGAAAAAATCGCAGCAATGGAGGTAGCTGCTCAGACCCTACGTTTAGCTGAACATTCCGGCTTGTTAGAAATTGCCATATCATTAGCAAAAGAACTTTCCTATTATTTTGGGATTGTCAATCCAAATATAGGTAGATATAGGAGGTATCGGCGCAAGGTGAGAATATTACGGATTGAACTGGAAAAGGAAGAAAAGATACAGTACTTGTTTACAGAGGTTCATTTTTTAACCACTAAAGGCCGCGATATTTCTGAATTGGAATCTGACATTATTAACATAACTGATGAAGAATCTGATTGGTATCGCTTTAATTTGATCAAATTTTCTCTTCTCACTTTATATTACCAAACCCGCTCAAAACATATAGAACTTATCAATACCTGCAAAGAAGCCATCCATTATTTCCAAAATTCCAAGTTCCTCCTTCCTTATACCACTTCGTGGAATTTCTACCGCCAAATGATCCCCCACCTCCTCGCCCAAGGCAAGTACGCCGAAGCCGAGACCAACCTCAGCAAATGCCTCGCCCTGCCCAAGCCCGGCACCAGCAACTGGCACGTCACGCTGCTGCAAAAAGCGATGATCGGCTTTTACAGCAACAAGCCCATGATCGCCTACCAGGCATGGAAGGCCGCCGGAAAAAAGATGGCCGACCACAAAATAATAAAGGAATGCTGGGAAGTAGTACAGGCCTACCTCTCCCTCTACGCCAAGCTGGGCCGGCTGGACCTGCCCATCAAGTTCCGCCTCGGCCGCTTCCTCAACAGCGTACATGCCTGCTCGCAAGACAAGGACGGCGCCAACGTGGCCATCATCACCGTCGCCCTGCTGCACTATTTGCTCGACGGCAAGTACGAAGACTACCTCACCAAGGCCAGCCGCCTGCCGCCCTACTGGCGCAAGCACCTGCGCGGGGAGCGGCAGTCCCGCAAAAAGTTTTTCCTGAAAATGATGGAAAAGGTCTATCACTGCCGCTTCCGGCGCTACCGGGTAGAGAAGATGGCCGCCAAAGATTTTGCGGCCTTTAAAGCAGCCCCCCGGAACATATCCATTGATGCTATCAATGCCGAGGTAGTGCCCTTCGAGGCACTCTGGGAAATAGTGCTCGACCGGTTGAAGTAGTCTTCAGTCTTCAGTCTTCAGTCCGCAGTCTGGTTGGAGGTACCTTTAATCTGATACCAAAGGTACCTCGAACCAGACTGCGGACTGAAGACTGTGGACTGAAGACTGAAGACTGCGGACTGAAGACTGCGGACTGAAGAGTAATCACCAACAACCAACCGTCCCGCCATCCGTCCCAACTGCTCAATGCCCCCTCCCCTGCCTTTCATCTGGAAACGAATTTGCCTTTTCATGCCCAAATAATAAAATCAAACTGACATGAAAAGGCTATCTACAACTTCACTCCTCCTCTTGTTCACCTTATTTTTCAAGCACCTGAACGCGCAGGAGTTTTTGGAATTCACTGCCCTCAAGGCAGAGGGCTACGGCGTGTGGGCACACCAGTTCGGGCACAACATCCCCATAAACGTATGCGGGCTCGACGTGGCCTATGCCAGGCTGGTAAGTGCCGACCAGGCCCCTGCGCCTTATACCGGCACGGCGGCCATGCACCTAGTGGCGGGGGGCAACGGCTTCCTCAATTTCAAGGCTGCCCTGGCCAACAACGGCTACACCATTGACCAAGTGAAAATGAAATTTACGGAAATGGGGCTGGGGCCAGACCAAGCGCCCAACGACTGGTTCGTTTCTGACGATACCGAAACGAGGATGTACCGGGGCGGCAACCTCACCTTCACCCTCGACGGCCACGACATGGCCTCGGCAGCCACCCCCGACCTCCGGCTGGTCATTGACTACAACGCTTTGGGCAACTGTGGCGACGACGAAATATTCGGCCACTCCATGTACGCCGCACCAGCAGATGCCTCGGCCGGCAGCCCGGCGGGCGTGCAGGCAGTGGCAGCGGCTTTCTTGCAGGACATCGGCAACCGCGGCATCAAGTTCGATTTTTATGGAATGCAGCCCGCGGGGCAGGGCGCCACCGGGGCTGTTTTTGAGGCCACTTCCGGCAAGGTGACCCTCGGCCCGGTGTTCAACAATATATTCCAGGCCCAGTCCATTACCAACGGCATGCCCAACCAGTGCATCCTCGCCAATGTATCGGCCAACTCGACCGGCTCGGGCGATTGGATCCACATCCAACATGCGGGCGACCTCGTCTGCTCCATCCTCGACAGCGAGAACATGGGCCTCATAGATGCTTCCATCTATATCAATACCAACAACGTGCGGGTAACCACCGACGGGGTCGAATACTTCGACCGGAACTTTGAGATTTCGGTGGCACAGCAGCCTGCCGGCACTGTCCGCGTGCGCATCTATTTCAAGGTGTCGGAATGGGAGGCATTCTTGGCCGCCAACGACAACGACGGCAACGACATCACGCAGATTTCGCAGGCCAAAGTGACCAAGTTCAGCGGGGTGGCCTGCTCCAGTGCGGTCAACAGCAACGGCGGCACCCTGTTGGACGTGCTGGAATGGGGCACTTCCAACGACGGCAACACCTATTATATAGATGTGGAAGTAAACAGCTTTTCTGCTTTCTTTTTGCATGGCGGCAACTCAACGATACTGCCGGTGGAGCTGGTTTACTTTTCTGCCGATTACGACAAAAATGCCGTTTCGCTAAAATGGATGACCGCTTATGAACAGGAGAACGACCGCTTCGAGATCGAGCGCAGCATGGACGGGTTCAGGTTTGAAAAAATAGGGGCAAGGAAAGGTGCGGGCACACGGGAAGGTTGGCAGCACTACCAGTTTGTTGACCAAAAAACACAACCGGGACTGACCTACTATTACCGCCTCCGGCAAATTGACTTTGACGGCACTTATGAATATTCCGGCGTGGCCACGGTGAAAACACCCGGCGGAATAAAATATGATTTCTACCCGAACCCGGTACAAGACATGCTGAGGGTCAACATCCCCGAAGAGGTCAGTTTGCCCGTCAAGGTAGAACTGCTCAACAACCTCGGCCGGCGCGTTTTCTACCAGGCCATCGAAGATTATGGGCAGCACGAATTTTCAGCCAGCTATTTACCTCCAGGAATCTATGAAGTGATATTCACTGACGAAAACAGGCGCATTCCCAGCGGCATGTTAGTAAAACAAGATTGATGAAATTTAACTGCTTGGCCCTCTCGTTCCAGCGGGACGGGGGGCAAAGCAGTTACGATGAAACTGGATTTATTATTTCGGAAAACAGGGACAGGGGAGCTTTGTTCTTTGTCCTGTTTTCTGCTTTTTTCAACCCTGGAGGGGATCAGCGGCCACCTCCAGAACCCTGCCTACTCCGCCACCAGCAATTTCAACCTACCCACCCTATCTCCACTTTTTATTTTCAGAAAATAAATGCCTGCCGGGGCAAAACGGATGTCCACCTCTTTTTCCGATTCTGTATTTTGCGAAGCTAAAAAGTTTTCATGGAAAATTTCTTTGCCTGTAATATCGAAAGCGGCCACCTCCAGAACCCTGCCTACTCCGCCACCAGCAATTTCAACCTACCCACCCTATCTCCACTTTTTATTTTCAAAAAATAAATGCCTGCCGGGGCAAAACGGATGTCCACCTCTTTTTCCGATTCTGTATTTTGCGAAGCTAAAAAGTTTTCATGGAAAATTTCTTTGCCTGTAATATCGAAAACGGAGAGGTCGGCCCTGCCGGTCGCAAGCGCTTGCATTTTCAGTAAAAACGCCCCGTCGGAGGGGTTTGGCTGCACCTGCAATTTGCCGAAAGGCATGGCCTCTTTGGCTGCATCTACTTCAAAGATGACGGAGACGGCAGCACGTTCGCTCTCGCATTCGTCGGCCGGAAGCTCTACCTGCCAATCATAAAAATAATAGTAAAACCCGGGGCCAAACTGCGAACCGGTAATGCTCAGCACGCCGGGCACTTCGTATGGATACTGGACCCCCTCGTCGCTCCTGATGAGCCGGGGGCTGACAGTGCCGAGCACCTCTTGGTTTTTACCGGTATTGGTGGCCAGTTTGTAGCCACTGCCCGGTTCGATCCAAAAACCGAGGTCAACCACAGATTGCCCGGTGGGCAGGTCTATTTCCAGCGATTGCAGCACTTGCCCGTCGGCGTCCAATAGTTCTATGGTACGGGCGCCCGCCGAATCGGTGGCAACGGTTACCTGCTTGAGCAGTACGGCCTGATAGGCGTCGAAGAGTATCTGCCCGTTGAAACCGGCAGCGTTGTACAGGCTGCCCTCGTGTGCCAACATGCCCGTTTCAAAATCCCCGCCGCCATATTTATTGACGTCACTGACGTAATAGGTCGTTGTTTGTGCGAGGATGGGCGTTTCAAAAGTATTGCCTTCTGCGATAAAATCGCTTGCATCCGGCGTCTCGTACCAGCGCGGGCTATTGCCCGTGGCCTCCAAGGTCACCGACACATCCGGCTCAAAGACCGTTACATCTTCGGCAACCGGCACATCGGCCTTTTCCAGCACTTCCACTTCAATGATGGCCGATACAAACTCGCTGCACGAACCCTCGATAGCGACAAAATATTCGCCCGGTTCGGTTACCGTTATGCTTTGCCCGGTTGCCCCGTTGGACCAAAGGTAGCTCTCCGCTTCGGAGGAGGACAGCTCCACCGATCCGCCTTCGCAAAACCTCGTGTCCCCGGTGACCTCCACCGTCGGCGTTTCATCTGGCGCAGCCGTAACCTTCACCACCTGCGACGCCGCTGCGCAGCCGTTTTCATCAACGATGACGACGCTGTAATTTCCGGGCGAACCGACATTGACCGAGGCGCCCGCACTGCCGTCGTTCCACAAATAAACATAGCCCTCGGGGGCGGTGATCTGGACGCTTTCGTTGCCGCAAAGAACGGGGTCTCCGTCCAAGGTGAGTTCAAATTCAGGCAAAGTACAAGTGCTTCCTTCCTCAATTTGGAGAAACTGGTCGGCGTCCACATTGCCCAGCACATCAACCACGCCCGAAGGCCAACGGACAACCACGTAGTCCACTTTGGTTGCTGCCCCGAGGCCGAATATTTTTGTCAAAGAATTGCTGATGCCATAGCTTTCGCCGGAGCGCATCTCCCTTATCTGGATGCCCCAGCTTCCGTGGGCCTCGATGCGCGCGCCTACCCCCATGCGGTTGCTCTGGTTGCCCTTCAATGCGACCGAAAGGAAATGGTTGTCGTTGCCATCGTTCAAAAAAAGGCGGTCTGGCTTGTCGCAAGGTGAGTTGATCCCGCATTGGAACACGCCGTACACATCCACAAAACCATCGTGGTTGAGGTCGCCTACGGCAAATGAGCTTAGCCGGTACCCATTGCCGAAGGGGCTGCTCATGGGCGAGAAAGTATTGTCGCCATTGTTGTGGAACAGCACGGAGGGCGCACCGGCGAGTAAGTCCATAAAGCCGTCGTTGTCAAAATCGCGCAGGATGCCCTGAAGGTAATAATCGGAATAGGCGCCCAAGCCAGCAGCTATGGAAATATCGGTGAAATGCCCACTTCCATCGTTTTCCAACAACTGGAGGTTGTGGCCGTGGTTGGTCACGAAGCAGTCCATGTCCCCGTCGTTGTCTATGTCCTGAAAATCAGCCGTCCACGACTGGTGCTTGATTTTCAGGCCATGCTCTCCTGCCTGTTCAGTGTAGTTGCTGTGGCCATCGTTCACGAAGAGGGCGTTGATGCGGCGGGGGTCTTCCGGGTCATCCACCCCTTGTCGGCATTTGGCAATGTATAGGTCAACATCGTTGTCGTTGTCGAAATCCGTCCATACAGTGCCATAGTTGCCGGAGTTGTCGGAGGCCGGGTTCGTCCTCATGTCAATCCAATCGTCGGCTTCCAAAAAGTGGCCCGTTCCGTCGTTGCCCCAAATGCGGCTTTCCCCATCGTCGTGGCAAGAAAACACATCGAGGAAACCATCATTGTTGATGTCCGCGAAGTTGCTGCCCTGGCTAAAAATAGTTGCCCCGGGCGCCGTGGCCAGTTGGAAGCCGACAGCCCCCGTGTCAATGGCTGTCAGGATTTTGACGCCATCGTAAAAACCTCCGACCATCAGGTCGCAAAGCCCGTCGTTGTTGACGTCGCCGAGCGAAAGTGCCCAGGCACCGTCGGGCACGTTCCCGTGGTGAAAATGGGTGAACGGCTGCCCGTCCGGCGTTTGGTACTCGATGTTGAGGTCGTATCCGTTCCCCAAACGCACTATATCGTCGAGGCCGTCCCCGTCCATGTCGGCAACACCGACAGCTAGGCCGCTAGTGAGGCCCAAACCGCCAATAATATCGGTGCCATCGGAAAAAGAGATTTGTGAAAAAAGTGGCGCTGCCACAAAGAACGACAACAGCGCAAGGACAAAAGTGTGGACATTTTTCATACTGCTAATTTAAAGTAGGCTTGTTAAATTGTAACTGTTCAGCACCCAAAAGGTATTTCCCGGGAAATACCTTTTGGGTGCTGAACAGTTACGTTAAATTTTAAAAAATGCAAGATACCCCAATCGGAACGACTGCGGAAAAGAGAAAATACAAAAAGGAAATACATGCGTCAAAAATAGTTTCCTGCCAGAAGCCAAAGCCCCAAGCTGCCCTGATGGGCAAAAAAAAAGCCCATCGGGACAAA
>DROJ01000103.1 GCA_011321935.1 Bacteroidota bacterium
ATACGACTGTTTTATTGCCGAGCGCCAAGCCTTCTATTTTTTCGAGGTATTTAAAACCCTTAAAATAACTGGAATTTACCGTTGCTCCATATTTCATTTCCCATACGTCAACGGATTGAAACTCCTCGCTTAGCAAGTCCATTTCGTTGCCCACGTTGTCGCGCCAAAAATAGAACTGCGGGACTTGCCCGGCATGGTACCGTTGCTTGAGCAGTTCGGCAATCACGAGGTTTTCGAACAGGCTGCCCTTTTGGTAATAGGTATCCACATGGCCGGCTTCTTTCATCCCCAACAGGTAGCAGGCAAGGCCCGTATCAAAAAAATAAAGCTTGGGGCTTTTGATGAGGCGCTTGTTGAAGTTGCGGTAATAAGGCGGCAATAAAAAAACAATGAAACTGGTTTCGAGAATGCTCAACCAAGATTTGGCAGTCGGCGACGAAATGCCACAATCGTTGGCAAGCGATTGCAGGTTCAGTATCTGCCCTGCCCGTCCCGCGCAGAGTTTCAAAAAATTGCGGAAAAGGGTCAGGTCTTTTACGTTGGTCAATGAACGCACATCCCGCTCCACATAGGTCTCCACATAACTCGGAAAATATTGCCCCGGCTCTATGTCCCAATCATATATGGCGGGATAAAAACCTTTATAAATGACCGTCGGCAAATCCTCTCCGAGCAGCCCGCCGCTTTTCATTTCTTTAAAACTGAAAGGCAGCAGCCTCACCAATGCCACCCTGCCTGCCAAGCTTTGGGTGATGCGCTCCATCAATGGAAAATGCTGCGAACCGGACAAAATATACTGGCCTTTGATGCGGTCTTGGTCTATTTTGGTCTGGATATAGGAAAACAAATGCGGGACATTTTGAGCCTCGTCAATGATGACCTTAGACGGGTATATGCTCAAAAACCCGTTCGGGTCTTCTTGTGCATGTGCCCGGTTGTCCGGGTTTTCCAAAGAAACATAATCGTATCCCGGAAAGAGTTCTTTTAACAAGGTCGTCTTCCCTGATTGGCGCGGGCCAGTGAGCGCAACAACCGGGAATTTCTTAGCAAGTTGTTGGAGGGTCTGGGAAGTTTGACGGGCTATCATGGCTTATTTTTTTACAATATTAAAATTCAATTTTAATATTGTAAAGAAAAAGGTCATAATTCTACCAATTTTCCATAAGTCTCTGGCCGCCTGTCCCTGAAAAACTGCCAAGTGCTCCGCACCTCCTCGATCATGTCCAGATCAAATTCAGCAATCAACAGTTCATCGTCATCCTCTGATGCTTGCGCAAATATCTGTCCCCGCGGGTCAACAAAATAGGACGAGCCATAAAACTTGCCGAGGTTCCACGGCTTCTCCGTTCCAACGCGGTTGATACAGCCCATGAAATAACCATTGGCGGCAGCATGTGCAGGCTGTTCCAATTTCCATAAATATTGCGAAAGGCCAGCAACCGTGGCAGATGGGTTGTAAACTATTTCCGCGCCATTTAATCCCAATATGCGCGCGCCATCTGGGAAGTGGCGGTCGTAACATATATACACGCCGACTTTTGCATACCGCGTCTGGAAAACAGGGTAGCCTAAATTGCCGGGCTTAAAAAAGAATTTTTCCCAAAAACCGGAAGTATGCGGGATGTGGTTTTTTCTATATTTTCCCAAATAGGTGCCGTCCGCATCTATTACCGCAGCGGTATTGTATAGCACCCCCGCCTGCTCTTTTTCAAATATAGGGACGATGATGACCATCTGGTATTTTTTTGCATATTCGGCCATCAGTTCGGTCGTCGGGCCGGGCACTGATTCGGCAGAGGCATACCATTTGGCATCTTGCCCGGGACAGAAATACGGCGTATTGAATATTTCTTGCAGGCATAATATCTGTACCCCTTTTTTTCCCGCTTCCTCAATATACGGGATGTGCTTTTGCACCATCGCATTTATTATTTCCGGGATGGTGCCTTCGCCTTCCGTCATCGGGAGGCTCATCTGTATCAGGGCTGATTTTATTTTTCGTGGCATGTGATTAATAGGTTTTATTATTGTTTTAAATACGCTATTTTAATTTGCGTATTTATATTTTGATCTAATTTTTTAAATAATGCATTCAACTAATAAATTCACTTGTTGAAATATTGATAATCAATCATTCCCCCACGGTTTGTTGCCATGTTCTTTTTCATAAGCATCAATATATTCCTTTTCAATTTGCTTGGCTTTTAGCCTTCCGGCAATGCCTGTCTCAATAATACTCTTGCCAGAAACCGCAGCCACCCAAAAGCACGGTTAAATTCTTTAACCTGCGTATTTGCGCGGGGAGATGAACCATCTTTATTTAAGGGGTCGCCGCAGATACCATATTTATAAATGTCGTCCCTTTCTTGGTCATATATTTCATAAAGATGGTGCTCAGCGTCATTATCGTTGAAGTTTCCGTGCCGTTTCATGGAGGGGTCAGGAGTTTAGTATTCTTTCTTTTATTGGAGTAATGCCAGGCCATCCATTGGAGTTGCTAAAAGTCTCGTACCATATTTCAGGAAAATAACCATAATCGTCCCTGCCCGTTTTAAGTTGCCATGCTTTGTCCGGCACATATAATAATGATTCGAAAGTAAATTCTTTTGGTATTTTATTGGGTTCTTTTAATACTGTTTCATAAAAACCTTTTCCATTGGCCACTACCCCGCAACGGGAATAAAGAAAATCATCCACAGAAAAATGGTTTCCTTTTTCATATTTATTGCTGCCCAATTCGGTTGCAAATTTTTTCCCATCAAGGGCATATAATTTTTCATTTAATAAATCGTGGAATTTATGAATATCGCTTTCGGAAAATTTGCTCAACGCCTCAATTGCAGGTTTTATAATATCTGCCCGTTCTTTTTTGTTCCAATCAAAAAGGTCAATGATTGCCCAAAACTGGCCCTCGTCCATACTTCCCGCATGGAGGCTGTTTTCTGCCTCGATGCGCAGCACCGCTTCTGGGTATTTTTCCTGCATTGCTTTAATCACAGCGGGTGCGGCGTCTCGCAATGGTATTTCCAATAAAGTTGTCATATTAAATGGATTTGATTTCAGCAACCAAATATAAGTTTTTTTAAAACAAAACCTCACACCACCTTCGACACCTTCCCCCTTTTCACAAACTCCCCATATCCCTTTTTGATTTTCACCTTCCCCTCGTCAATCGCCACTTTTCCGCGCAATATAACCTGCCGGCATTTCCCTTTCACCTCCCATCCTTCATAGCCCGAATAATCCACGTTCATATGGTGCGTTTCGGCAGAAATAACGTGTTTTTTATTTGGGTCAAAAATAACGAGGTCGGCATCCGACCCGGGAGCGATGCAGCCCTTTTTCGGGTACATGCCAAATATTTTTGCGGCATTGGTCGAAGTCACTTCCACATATTTATTGGCACTTATTTTACCCTTTTCCACCCCTTCCGACCACAGCAGTTCCATTCGGTTTTCGATGGCAGGGTGGCCGTTCGGTATTTTGGAAAAATCACCCTTGCCCATCATTTTCTGTTTCCAATTAAAAGGGCAGTGGTCGGTCGCTACCACCTGCACAATGCCCTGGTTGATGGCCGCCCAAAGTGCCGCTTGGTCTTTCTTTTCGCGCAGCGGCGGGCTCATCACCCATTTGGCGCCATCGGGGTCTTGCTCATATAGTGAGGCGTCCAAAATGAGGTATTGGATGCAGGTTTCGCCAAACACTTTTTGGTTGCGGAAAGTCGCCTCCCGCACTGCGTTCACCGCGCCCTCGCAGGTCATGTGGACGATGTACGCAGGCACGCCCGTATAATGCGCCATGTCCGTAAAACGCGCCGAGGCCTCGGCCTCCGTCACCTCCGGCTGCGACAAATAATGGTAGAGCGGCGACAGCTTTCCCTCCGCCCGGTGTTTGGCTATCAACTTGTCTATCATATCGCCATTGGTAGCGTGGACGGTAACCATGCCGCCCCGGCTTTTCACCTCCTGCATGAGGTCAATCATCTGCCCGTCGTCAATCATCAGCGCACCTTTATAGGCCATGAAAGTTTTGAAAGAAGTGATGCCCTCCTGCTCGATCATTTCGGCGATTTCTTTTTTCGTGTTTTTGTTAAAATCAGTGACCGCCATGTGGAAAGAATAGTCGCCAAAGCAGTTGCCATAAGAGCGGCCCTGCCAAGATTCGAGCGCATGGCGGAGGGATTTGCCCTGCGTTTGCAGCACAAAATCAATGACCGTGGTGGTGCCCCCGTGCAGGGCAGCCCGCGTGCCGGTCTCATGGCTGTCGCTCGAATAAGTGCCCATAAAAGGCATATCGAGATGTACGTGCGGATCAATGCCGCCGGGGAAAATGACCATTCCGCTAGCGTCAATAATGTCTTTGGCCTGCACCTGCAAATTTTTGCCGATCATATAAACCTTGTCATATTTGATAAGGATATCGGCTTGGTAATCGTCGGAGGCAGTGATGATCCTGCCGTTTTTTATGAGGATGGACATGTGTTTTATTATTTTTAAAAAATAAAAAAATGGTGATTTTTCAACGCAGTGAAAGGTGCATCCGCCAAGTTGGGAAAAATTTGGAAAGTATGCAAATCAGGAACGCCCGGCGGGACGGCAATGGCAAGAAAGGAACCTTATAGTCCCGCAGGGACGGCATATCCTAGCGAGGGATGTGAATCCCTCGAAAACTATGGGGTTCCTTTCTTGCCATTGCCGTCCCGCAGGTGGTTAACTAATTTCAAGTATTATTATAATTATCCAAGGTAGATGAACGAATCTGTTAGCCCGTCTCCGTGCCCTTCCGAAAGAGGGGGAATATAATTCCCCCTCTTTCGGAAGGGCACGGAGACGGGCCATACAAACCGCACTTTGAGAAATTAAAACGATACCTGTTCAATACAAAACACTTACCGCCGCCAATTGCGCTAATTCCCACTAATTTTAGG
>DROJ01000104.1 GCA_011321935.1 Bacteroidota bacterium
AATGGCTCGACCGATGATTGAAAGCCCCGGCTAAGCGTTAGTTCTTGATATTGGATCTGGTTTTTATTTTTCAATAATATTTTAGTACCGATGCCAAATAGGTTTTTATCGCTTCCTGTTAATTTAAACCTCAAATAATTTCCTGCATTTAAATCACTGGTTTTATTTTTAAAAACAATGGCCGGTTCGTCTATATTGTTGATGACCATATCCAGGTCGCCATCATTGTCGAGGTCGGCATATGCTGCCCCGTTGGTAAAGCCTTCGTGCGCCAGGCCCCAATCTTTAATAATGCTGGTAAAAGATAGGTCCCCGTTGTTTTTATAAGCATAGTTGCCGACTTTTTCGGAAGGCATGTTGAGGGTCAGGTCCAGTTTTTTAAAACTTTTTTTGACCTGATAAGAAGCCTTTTCTATTTTTTTAAAATAGTCTTTATTGTTGATGTCGCGGCGGGTGCCATTGGTGATAAAAACATCTTTCCAGCCATCGTTGTCGAGGTCGGCAAACAGTGCCGCCCAGCTCCAATCAGTTGATGACATGCCAGCCAGCCTTGATATGTCGCTGAAATGGGGAAGCCCGTTTTGGTCGGTCCCGTTATTGAGCTGCAGGGTGTTTTGCATATATTGGTAGTGCATGCCCATGCTCACTATTTCCCAAAAAGCGGGGATGTTCATGCTGGCCATATTGGCCTTGTTCCTGCGGTTGTCGGCGGGGGTCATGTCCATTTGCAATATATCGAGCAGGCCGTCATTGTTAAAGTCGGCGGCGTCGGCGCCCATGCCAAAATAGGCGGTATGTTTGGTGGCCTCTTTTATTTTATCGGTAAAGGTGCCGTCGCCGTTATTTATATAAAAATAATCGGGCGTGGCAAAGTCGTTGGACACATATATGTCGTCCCATCCGTCCTGGTTGAAATCGCCGACAGTGGCACTGAGCGAAAGGCCAAAATTTAAAAGGCCGGCCTCTTTTGTAATATCTTTAAAATATCCATCGCCATTGTTTTGGTATAATTTATCGGATTTTTCGGGCGCCTTTTTTTCAATAAAAATCTGGTAAGAATAATTGGGGGTTTTGAAATGGGTGGGCGGGTAATTGGCCACATATAGGTCGAGGTCGCCGTCTTTGTCGTAATCAAAAAAGACGCCCTGCGTGTTATGCCCCTCATCGGCAATGCCCCTTTTTTCCGCACCTTCGGTAAATGTGGGGATGCCGTTATTATTCAAGCCATTGTTTATAAAAAGCATGTTTTTAGTGGTCGCGAATTTTCCCGAAACGCTCACATATATGTCCAGCCAGCCGTCGGCATTTACATCGGCGGTGGTCGCGCCGGTTGCCCATCGGCTATCCCCCCCGGTTCCGGATATATCGGTTATATCCTCGAAATTTAAATTCCCTTTATTTAAAAACAATTTATTGCTGACCATATTCCCGGTGAAATATATATCCTGCAAGCCATCATTATTAAAATCGCCGATGGCTACGCCGCCTCCCATATAAATATATGGATAAGTGAAATAATTGATTACGGAGTCTTCTTTCAGGTTATTGGAAAAGGTGATGCCGCTTTCGGAAGGTGATAATTTTTGGAATATAGGCTGCATGTTTTTTGCGTCCTCGCTGTGGTTTTGTTTTGGCTCGTTTGTGCAGGAGGAAAGGAATAATATAATTCCAAAGATAATAGTGTTTGTGATTTGCCTTTTTTTCATTTTAACAGAAGAATTAATAAATCTGTTCAAACCAGTTTAATCTGTTCAATCTGTGTTCAGTCCTATCAAATATGAATAATAGGTTAGGACACAGATTGAACGGATCAAACTAATTTCAACGGATATAAAAACAAGCCCTAAATATAAAAAACAAAAAGGCAAGAAAGTGAATTCTTGCCCTTTTGTTTGTGCGGTGATTTTAATCACCTGTTTTGCCTGTTCCGGCATTTTTTCAAAAAATCAATACCCTGGGTTTTGCACCAATACATCTGCACCGATGAGGTCTATCTCGTCTTGTGGTATCGGCAGGTATTCGTCATTATTGGCAGTGAAGTTGGCAATGTCAAAACTGGAATTGTTCAGCAATGCTTTTTCGTGTGCGATGTAGTTGTTCAATACATTGGCGGCAATGCCCCAGCGCACGAGGTCGTACTTGCGGTGGCCTTCGCCCGAGAGTTCCAGTTTGCGCTCCATGCGGAGGGCTTTTCTGGCTTCGTCCTGACTGGCAAATGAAGTGTAGAGGTTGATGACATAATTGGCGGCGGGGTTGCCGGCATCGTCAAGCACGGGAGAGTTCATGGCCCTTTCGCGCACCATGTTGATGTACTCCATGCCTTTGTCCAAGTTGCCCAGTTCGATTTCTGCTTCGGCGGCCATCAACAGCACATCGGCATAACGGATGATGTTGTAATTGACAGCGGTGTAGCCGGGTGTCCAAGAACTGAGGTCGTTTTCAACGCCATTGCCAGCTTGGTAGTAAATGAATTTTTTGGGTGAATAAGGCCCGCCGTATGGTTGGTCACGTATCCAGTCTTTGCCGGGGTGCGGCCCCCAATCGAGGTAAGGGATGCCCCTGCGGCCAATTGAATGGTCGAGGCGGGGGTCAAGGTTGCCAGCATCGGGGGTGAAAGGGTCGCTGCTTGCAAGGCCCTGGTCGTTGACCAATGCGTTAGCAGGGTCGTTGTAAGAACCATCAAGGAGGGGCAGCCCATTGGCATCGGTACGGAAGGTATTGGCCAGTTCAAAGCTAGGCTGGAAGAAGCCGCAACAGCCGCCCGGACGGGCTGGCCCGGCAGTGCCGTGGGGGAAGTTGAGCACCAATGCCGGGTTGGCATTTTGGATAGAGCCCGTGCCGGCCGCGGCCTGCGATGCAAAAACCGATTCCATGCTGTTGTCATTGGTCGAGCGGAAGGCATCTGCGTAGTTGGGGTTCAGGCCGTATGGCTGGCCGTTGGCCGTGGTGCCGCTGGAAATGACCTGGTCGAACATGCCTTTTGCGTCGGCGTATTTTCCTTGGTAAAGGAAGGCTTTGCCGAGATAGGCCGCAGCGGCCCATTTGTTGGCGCGGCCAGCGTCGCTTTGGGTGCCCGGCAGGTTGGCAAAAGCAAACTGGAAATCGGCTTCGATGAAAGACCAGAGGTCGGCTTTGTTGTCCACCGGCGTGACTTCATCCCAGTTTTCGTCCACATATGGCGTGTTGTTGAAATTCTTTTTCAGGCCAAAATAATAGTGGCCCCTCAAAAAACGGGCTTCGGCAGAAATCCTTGTCAGGTCGTCTGCTGATACTTCGCCTTTTTCAGTTGCCACGCCGACCAACTTTAAAACGGCATTGGAACGGGCAACGCCTTCGTACAAAGCCCTGTACTTCTGCAATACCGAAGCATTGGTGGCCTGTGCCGCATAAGATTGGATTTCGTTGATCTGTGATTGGTCTCCTTCGTTGGTGCCTTTGTTGGCATCGCCGCCAAGTACCGAGCCCCATACCCAGTTGGAGGCATCAGAGTAGAAACCGGAGCGGCCCAGCAACATGCTGTAGGACGCAATCAAAGCCCCTTCGAGGCCAGCTTTGGTCGAGAGTTCATTCGAACTCAGCGAACCAGTTGGGGCCACCTCAAGGAAGCTGTCTTTACAGGCCGTGACTGAAATTATCAGGGCCAGCAAGGTTAAAGTGAATATTTTAATTTTTTTCATTTTATTAATTTTTTGCGCTGGTTTTGAGCGCAGTTAAAACTCATTTTTTTATAAAAAATAAAGTGTTATTAAAAGCCGACGTTCACACCAAATACCCAGCTTCTGGTGATGGGGAAGTTGCCGAGGTCAACACCGAAGTTGGTATCGGCGGCACCGCCTACAGATGGGTCGAGCCCGCTGTAACCTGTGATGGTAAGCAGGTTGTTCACGCTGGCAAATACCCGCAGCCTGTTCATGTTCCAGTGGCTCAAGGTAGTGGCCGGCAGGGTGTAGCCCAGGGTCAGGTTTTGAACCCGGAAGTAAGAACCATCTTCCACGTAGAATGAATTGGACTGGGTATTGGTACTGAAATTTGAAACATTTTCAAAGATCGGAATGTCGCTGTTCGGGTTCTCAAAAGTCCAAGAGCCCTTCACCCGGTCGCTGATGGCGGCCCCTGGGAACAGTGGGTAAAAATCGGTGAAGACTTTAGAGATGTTGTAAATGTCGTTGCCGATAGAAGCAAAAGAATAAACGGAAAGGTCGAAGTCCCGGTAGGTCAGTTTGATGTTCAGCCCGCCCGTGAAATCGGGGACGGGGCTGCCGATATTGACCCGGTCGTCGGCGTCTATCATGCCATCGCCGTTGGTGTCCCTGAAACGGAACCTGCCCGGTGCGGCACCTGCTTGCTCAGCGGCGGCATCAACTTCGGCCTGGTTGGCAAAAAGGCCCTGTACCTCATAGCCATAAAATGCAGAAATGGATTCTCCCACTTGGTTGAGTACGGGGGTGATGCCCCGATAGGTTGAGCTGCGGCCGGGGAGGTCTTCGATGTTTTCGGCGAGTTCGACTATTTCATTTTTCAGGAAACCACCGTTGACAGTGATTTCGTATCCCAGTTCGTTGATCCTGCCCTTGTTCACTATTTTAATATCAATCCCTTTGTTTTCCATTTTGCCCACATTTACCGAAGGTGCAGAGGCAAAGCCCCCTGTTTGTAAGGAGACGGGCAGGCGGAACAAGAGGTCTTCTGTTTCTTTTTTCCAAAAGTCAATGCCTACGTCCAGTTTGCCGTTGAGCATAAGGGCGTCGATACCGAATCCAGTGGTAACGGCTTTTTCCCATTTTGCGTTGGGGTTGCCGATCCTGGTGCGGTAAAACCCTTGTGCAGCGCCTGAGTTGCTGCCTGTGATGTCGTAGCTGGAACGGCTGACACTGGTGCCAAAAAGACTGAACTGGTTATTGGGGTCAACATTGTTCGAGTTGCCCATGATGCCATAGCCACCGCGTATTTTCAGGTCGTCAAACAAGTCCTGTCCTTCCATGAATTTTTCGGATGTCAGTCGCCATGCTACCGAGAAGGCAGGGAAAGTGCCCCAGCGGTTGGCTTGACCGAAGCGGGACGAGCCATCCCTCCTGACAACCACAGAAACAAGGTACTTGTCGTCATAGTCATAGTTGAGCCTGCCAAAATAAGAGGCAAAGTTGACCCCGTTGCTAAAGCCTCCCTGCGCCGGTTGAGACTCCGTAGTGGTCAGGCTGACAAAATCGGGGCTTTGCGAAAATGGATTGATGCCAAAGCCGTTGATGCCCCCACTGGAGCCAAAGTTCAATGCTTCTTGTCCGATCAATACTCCGACGGTATGTAGGTCAAAGTCTTTGGCATAGCTGGCCGTGTTTGTCCAGACCCAAGAAGAACCGTAGCCAGAGCTTTGTCCAAACCCGAAAGAAGAGTTGTTCTCAGAATTTTCATAGGTCTGCCTGACATAGTTGCGGGAATTGAAATTGGAATAGTTGCCGCCAAAGCTGGTGCGGAACACCAAGTTTTCCATTGGCTCGAATTCTAAATAAATATTCCCGAATGCTTCGGTGCTGAAAGCACGGTTGTTTTTCATTCCGTCGAGGGTAGCCACTGGGTTTTGTGCGTTGTTGAAACCCGGTGCAGCCGTTCCTGCGTACCCTCCAAATTCGTCGTAAACAGGAATGGCCGGAGCCATACGGGAGACGGACAGCATCACGTTCTCGTCATCAGAAGAGCCGCTTCCGCCACTAGAGCCAAAAAGCAGTTTGGCGGAACGGTAAGTCCCTTGGATGTTCTCGCCGATACGGAGGCCCGGCAAAATGTCGAACTCAGTATTGACCCTGAACGTATAACGGGAAAAGCGTTGGTGGAGAACAATGCCTTCTTGCTCTTGCATACCGAGGCCGATATAATAACGGCCGTTTTCAGTGCCTCCGGAGAAACCGAGGTTGTGGCGGTTGAGCAAAGCATTGCGGGTGATGGCATCGTACCAGTCTGTCCCGTTTTTGTTGGTTTTGATCACTTGGTACAAAGGCCCGGCATTGGGGTCTATATTGTACAATGCTTTCTGTGCGTTCAGGTCAATAGAGCCAACTACCCCGGACTCACTGCCTACCAAAAGGTAATCCGGTAGGATTGGAGTATCGCCGGTGCCATATTGGTCGTGGCGAAAGTCAGGCGTTTCTCCATTTTGGATAGCGGCGTTGCGGATGGCGTTCCAGGTCCAATCGGCTTGTTCCTGCGGGTTCAAAACACCCGGCCCGTTGCCCGGGGTGGTCACGCCGACCATGCCGTCGTAGGTGACTTTCATTTTTTGCTTGCCCCTTTTTCCCTTTTTGGTGGTGTAAACAATGACCCCACCTGCTGCGCGGGCACCATATATAGAGGCGGCCGTGGCATCTTTCAAAACGGTAATCGTTTCGATGTCGTTGGGAGAGAGGAAATTGGTTGAACTTACAGGCACTCCGTCAACAATATAAAGGGGTGCGTTGCCGCCTAGGGCACCAAAGCCCCTGACCCTCACTTGGCTGGTGGTGCCGGGCTGGCCGTTGGTGACGACCGTAACACCGGGCACACGTCCTTGCAACTGCTGTTCGACATTGCCCGAGGGGGTGACCTGGACGGCACCTGCCTTAACCGTGGATACGGAGCCGGGGGTTTTCCTTCTGGTATCAACGGAATAGCCCGTAACGACGACTTCGTTGATAAGTACGCCTTGCTCCAAGACAACGACAACATTGTTTTCTGCCCCAATAGTGATGATCTGTGGGGAGAAGCCCGTGTAGGATATTTCCAGCTCGTCGCCCGTGTTTACTGTTATTGTAAACGAACCGTCAATGTCGCTCACTGTTCCGTTTGCTGTTCCTTTTATCAGTATAGTAGCGCCGATCAAAGGGTCGCCGCCGTCGTCGGTGACGGTACCCGTGACCTGGCGCTGGGCCATCAGCCCGGTCGAGAACATCAAGGCCATGGCCAGCAGGGCAATGCTCCTTGACAGGTGAGTTAAGAAGTAATTTTTTTGTTTCATACAAAAAGCGATTAATTGTTTAATTAAAAAATACTGAATCCAGATTGGTGGTTTCGACCCGGACATCTTAAGGTGGAAATTTGTGTGAAATATGTTTGGAAAGGTTCTGGCGAGGTCAGGTAATGATAAATGCTGAATGAATCGGCAAGAAAGTGAATTTGGGGAAATTTCTAAAATTTTTTGGACTAATATTTATTTTTTTAGGGAAAGGGTCTTGGCCGTTTCCAAATATAGGGACAGGCTGCTTTCGGCCTATTTATTTGCCCTGCAAAACACATTTAAAAATATTCATTTTTTAATATTTTATAAAAATCTGATAGATAATTTTTTACTCTAAGCACAAATACCTTTTGCGGAATATGCCTGCTGGTATTATTTATAAAATTAAAACACGCCAAGGCTCAAAGAACGCTAATTTATAATGGTTCTATTTAATGGGGAGGGCAAACCAAAACCCCTCGGAATCCGATTCAAAGGCGCAGTCGAAAAAATTTTGGTCGAAGGTCAATTCCAGTTGCTGTTCGTCAAGGGACAGGTTTTTTTCTAAGATAGTTGCCTGGCAGGCATAGGCGGGCGTCTTGCAGTTTTCTGGCCAGGCGAGGCTTTTGCCGCAGGTATAGATTTTTAGCGGCCTGTCGCAAAATTGATAAACGGAAGAGCGGAGGGTCAGTTTGTTTGCCGTTAGGTCGGGGATGATTTCGAGATCGTTTCCGGTGCAATTGAAAGGGCTATGGCCGGGCAGGTAAACTACGCAGTCCTCCATTTCGAAATACCCGATCAACAGCTCTTCACAGCCGTTGCCCTGAGAGTGCAGGTTTTTGGATAAAGTAATATACTGAACCATAATAGGTTTTCCCGAGGGGTCGGGACAAGTTGTGCATTTGCCCTCGCCAGCCCCCAGCCCCAGAAGGGGAGAACCTGCGCTCGATGCACAACTTGTCCCGACCCCTCGGGAAAACCTATTATGGTTCAGTATAAAAGATAAAAATAAGGGGAGCCATATGGCTGCACGGGCGGTTTTTACGAGCAATTTTTTCACGAAGCCTGCTGTTTGTCCAAAGTGTGCCTTTGGGGGTTCGGAGGTGGTTTTTATATTATCGGGTTAAAGGTAATTGTTTTGATTAATAAAAGAAAAAAACGGTTGGCTAATTTTTCACAAACCGCCCGCTATATGTTTTTTTATTGTTTTTTAAAATAATAAAATATTGGCCGGGAATTAATTTTCCGATATTTATAGGCCCATTGTCCCAATTGTTGTCAAATAATATTTTTTGTCCTAAAACAGAATAAACGGCCATTGAATAAGCGGGCTGTCCGGGTATATTGGAAAGGGATATTTCATTGTTTGCTGGGTTGGGGGAAATAGCAATATCTATATTGTTGCCATTATTTTCAAATATATTGGTCAATGGGCAAGAGGGAGGCACGTCGCCGCAAAAAGTCCGCGCGGCCAGCGTGCAGTCCAATATGTAGGGGTTGGGTTTTCCGTCCTGGTAACTGGCTATAAGCCAGTTCCTTTCTTCTTCCAATTGGTCGGCGGGGTCTTGGTAGTGCCATTGGCAAAGGGCCTGCCTTTGTATTTCAAAATAACCGGGGTCGGCATCGTCGGCCTCGGCTTTGTACATGGTATAAAAATAAAACATGGCCCTCGCCACGTTGCCTTTTTGGTCTTCTTTTGGTTCGAAGCGCCCATTGGCCCGCTCGCTGTATTTATCAATATTATTGGCAGGTACAGATGTAAGTGCCTGGGTTTTGTAAAACCATTTTTGGGTGCTTATATCGGGGATTTCTGCAAAGGGGAAATTGGAGCGCGATTCGTTCACGGCAGCCCTGGCCGGGAACAAATGGTGGAGGTCGCTAAATGCGTTGCCGTTTTCTTCCGAAGCGCCCTTGCTGCGCGGCCAGGCATGCTCGGCATTGATGCCGTTTGCGCTGCCGTTCATGTGCAGGAACTGCGAGGGGTCAACGTTGGGCGGAAGGTACAGGGCATGGTCGGAATAGACGCCGCGCACGCTGTCTTCGACATTGTAAATCACTGCATACATGGTGTCCCTTGCATCGCTGTAACTGAGCACGTGCACAGGTTTGTAAGTGGCCACGAGCTGGTCGAGCAGGGCCTGCCCGTTAAGGTCTGGAAATATCTGCGCATTTAGATTGGGGGAAATAAAAAGGAAAAATAAAACGAACAATTTCAAAGGTTGCATAAAAACAAGTTTTCCCAACAATGGGCATATTTCGTTCCGTTTTGAAGGTAGCCCGGATTTGGAAACCCGGGCTACCTATCACAAAACCTCAGCCACCACAAAGATACTCCCTCCCACAAATATAAGGTCGTTTTTTGCGGCTTTAATTTTTGCGGCAGCAAGGGCTTTGCGCACCGAAGCATATGCCTTTCCATTTAATGAATGAAGGGCGGCCATGTTTTTCAGCTTATTGGCATCCATGCCCCTCGGTATATTTGCTTTCGCAAAATAATAGCTCGCATCCTTTGGCAAAAGCGATAAAACTTTGTCGTGCGACTTATCGAAGACGAGGCCAAAAACAATGTGCAAATTATTGAAATCAATTTGTCCGAGCGCTTCCACTGCTTGTTTAATGCCGGCTGTATTATGGGCGCTGTCAACCAATATGCGGGGCGAGTGGGATATATATTCCCAACGTCCCATAAAATTGGTGAGCGGCTTTAAATTGGCCAGCCCTTTTTCCAATGATTTGGTCAGTCCGGGAAATTCATTTTCATAAAAATCATTAAAAACATCAATAGCCTGCAGCAGGGTAGGGAGGTTGTGTTTTTGGTATGCGCCCAAATGGTTGAGCGCCATTTTTTCAAAAATAATTTTATTGTTTTTTATTATTTCATAAAATGAGGTGTTTTCTTTTTCTCCAGTTTTCCGGGTTTTATAAAATTGGTCGGCAAAGGAAATGGGCGCATTCGATTCTTTTGCTTTTTTTATGAAAACCGCTTTTGTTTCGATATGCGTTTCACCAATCACGACGGGGGTTTCTTTTTTGATGATGCCCGCTTTTTCCCCCGCTATTTCGGGCAGTGTTTCGCCTAAAAAATGGGTGTGGTCATAGCCGATATTGGTGATGATGCCCAATAAAGGTTGGATGATATTGGTAGAGTCCAGCCTTCCGCCAAGCCCTGTTTCAATGATGGCTATATCCACTTTTTCTTTCGCAAAATAACCGAAAGCCAATGCCACTGTCCACTCAAAAAAAGAAGGTTTTATATTTTTAAAAATACTTTTGTTTGTCGAAACAAAACCGGTGATTTCTTTTTTTGGAATGAACGTTCCGTTAATTTTTATGCGCTCCCGGAAATCTTTATAATGGGGCGAAGTATATAGCCCCGTCCTGTATCCCGCTGCCGTAAACACGGCCGCTAAAAGGTGGGCAACCGAACCCTTCCCGTTGGTGCCGGCAATATGGATGGACCTGAATTTGTTTTGCGGCCGGCCGATAGTTTTGCATATTTCAACAATATTGGAAAGGTCTTTTTTGAATGCCTTTGGCCCGACCCGCTGGAACATGGGAAGCTGCCGGAAAAGATAGTCTAATGTCTGCTGGTATTTTGTTTTGATATTGTTTGTGGGATTGTTTTTTAAAAATTTTCGGTCATCAATAAGGCAAACCGCTGCAAACGCCTCACCTTGCCGACCGCTTCTTTTTGGTTTTCGCCCGACAGTGAAAAAGGGTAATCTTTTATTTCTTTCAATATTTTTTCCTGCTCCGCCAATTGCTCTTTTTGGGCTGCCCCCGCCAATTTTTCAGCCTCCAAAACCTTGATCCTTTTGTCCATCAGTTCCACCAAAACGGCTTTCAGGTCGTCCACGCTCTGTTGGTCCCTTTCTTTGAAAGCAGCCTCGAACCGGCGCAACTGGTACTGGAAACCAGCGGCCTCTCCTGCCCGGATGTTTTGGGTTTCGGAGGCGGGGAGTGCCCTGTTTACGGGGCCTTCCTGTGCATTGAGCTGGACAAACCCGGAAAAAATAAAAAAGATGGAAAGAATAGTTTGGTATTTCATGAAAAAGAAATTTATTTGGCATTTTACGAGGCGCAAAGTTAAGCTGCGCGGACGAATCCGACAATAAATACAATGTTTGCTGAAAAACATTTTCCCGAATCAATTACTCACGAAGAACTCGATGCCTACCTCGGCAGGGGCTGGTACCGCATGGGGCAGATGGTGTTTACCTGCCATTTTTTGTTTTTTGAAAAAAACCTGTACTCGCCCGTGTGGACGCGGCTGCCGCTGCAAGGCTATGCTTTCCGCAAAAGCCTCCGCAAAATAACCCGCAATGTGGAAAAACAATTCAGCGTAACGATAGGGCCTGCCGAACTGACCGAAAAAAAGGAAATGCTTTTCCAGAAATACAGCCATAATTTTGACGGGAATATCGGGCTGTCATTGAAACACAATTTGCAGGAAGAAAAAGAAACCAATATTTTTGACACATATGAGGTGCTTGTTTTTCACGGAAAAAAATTGATCGCGCTCAGTTTTTTTGACCGCGGCAAAATCAGCCTGACAAGCATATTGGGCATATATGACCCGGCATACCACAGGCATAGCCTGGGGCTATATACGATGCTGCGGGAAATACAATATGGCCTCGACAATGGCTACCGGTATTATTATCCCGGATATATAGTGCCGGGCAATGAACGCTTCGATTATAAATTGCGGATCGGCAAAAAAGAAGAGTTGGAATATTTTGACCTGAAAACGAGGGGCTGGCTGAAATATGATACTTTTTCAAAAGAAAATGTACCCGTTGATTTATTGAGCAATATGCTCGCCAACATGGGGCACAAATTGGCGGCCTGGCAGATCGCTTGCCAGATCATGTACTACCCCGCATACGATGCCGAAATATTCGGCTACGAAAACGAACGCCTCTTGGAATCCCCGCTTTTCCTTGTTTTGTTCAATAATATATTCCCCCGTCCGAGGTTCATTATTTTTTACGACCTGTGGAAAGAAAAATATATTTTCAGCCATTGCATGACGCTGGAAGACCTGGGCTATTATTTTGAGCACTCAATGGAGTACGACCACATGGGCGCCAAGCATTTTCTGGATATCATTTTGAAAAAAACAAAAATAATAGAAACCAAAAACATGGAGGAGATAGTGGCTCTGGCCATGCAAATAGATTCGTTGCTCAAAAAGCCCCGGCAGCATATGAGGCGATTGAAGTGAGTGATTTTTTTCAGCCTTTTAATAGTGTATTTTGTTTGTAGTTTTGCCGCCGCCCTTTGAGGCGATGAAACAATTATGGCGGCATGCAATCAATAATGTACGCACATGTACGTCAAAATTTTCAACGCAAAGATGCAAGGAAACGCAAGGATCAAAAGCCTTGCCTTGCGTTTCCTTGCATCTTTGCGGCCTTGCGTTGAAAAAAAAACATCCTTGCGTACATTATTGATTGCATGCTGCCTAAAAAAATAACAAATGTCAAACCTTAGCACCTGGGTCTCCGTTCCCGCAAATTCAGATTTCAGCATCCACAACCTGCCCTTTGGCATCTTCTCCGCCGGCCGGAAAAAAACGAGGGTGGGCGTTGCCATCGGCACCCAGATACTCGACCTCTATGCCCTTGCCGAACTCGGGCATTTCGACGGTATCGGCGTGGCAAAAAAAATATTCGACAACGATTACCTGAACGACTTCATGGCACTCGGAAAGCCCGTCACCAAGGCCGTCCGGGAACGGGTGCAGCAGCTTCTTTCCGATGAAAACTCACCGCTGAAAAACGCCGCTGGCATTTTTGAAAAACAGTCGGAAGCCACCATGCACCTGCCCGTAAAGGTGCGCGACTACACCGATTTTTATTCCAGCATCGAACATGCCACCAACGTCGGGAAAATGTTCCGCGACCCCGAAAACGCACTGCTGCCCAACTGGAAACACCTGCCCGTGGGCTACCACGGCAGGGCTTCTTCAATCGTGGTGAGCGGTACGGACATCCGCCGCCCGAAAGGGCAGATCGTTCCAAAAGGCGAAACGCAGCCCATCCATGCGCCCTGCCGCCTGCTCGATTTTGAACTGGAAATGGCCTTCCTCATCAGCAAGCCCACCTCGCTCGGCGATACTGTTTCGACCGCCGATGCCGAAGACCATATTTTTGGTTTTGTCCTGTTCAACGATTGGTCGGCGAGGGACATCCAGAAATGGGAATACATTCCGCTCGGCCCTTTTTTGGGCAAAAGTTTTGCCTCCTCCATCTCCCCCTGGGTGGTCACTTTGGAGGCATTGGAGCCCTTCCGGGTGGAGGGCTATAAGCAAGACCCGCCCGTGCTGCCCTACCTCCAATATGAGGGTTTTAAAAATATTGACATCCATTTGGAGGTGGCCATCGAGCCGGAAGGCGTGCCCGAAAAAACGGTCTGCCGCTCCAATTATAAATATATGTACTGGAACATGGTGCAGCAATTGGCGCACCACACCGTGAACGGCTGCAACCTCAATACCGGCGACATGATGGCCTCCGGCACCATCAGCGGAAAGGACGAATCGGCCTTCGGCTCGATGCTCGAACTCTCTTGGGCTGGCACCAAAAAACTGACCATGAACGATGGCTCGACCCGCGTTTTCCTCCAGGACAACGACACCGTAATCATGCGCGGCCACGCCGAGAAAAACGGAATACGGGTCGGCTTCGGAGAGGTGAGGGGGAAGGTTGTTAAATGAAAATGAAAATAGCTTGCCCCGAAACCTCGGGGAAAATGAAAAACCCCGCCGGTTCCTTTTCTTCCAATTGGTTGTTTATTCAATAATAATAGCTGGCCTAAAAAAACGGAAGCCAAGCAAGGGAACGGTCGGAATTTTTAATTTTCCCCGAGGTTTCGGGGCAAGCTATTTTAATTTAAAAAATGAAATCAATAGATCCAAAGTCCGTTCCGACGGGGCAGATGTTTGCCTATCTTTTGGCTGCGGTAGCGCCGCGGCCCATTGCTTTTGCGAGTACGGTCGACAGGGAAGGCAATGTCAATTTAAGCCCTTTCAGTTTTTTCAACTGCTTTGGTGCCAACCCGCCGACGCTGGTCTTTTCGTCGTCGAGGCGGGTGCGGGACGCGACGACCAAGCATACTTTGGAAAATGTAAAAGCGGTGCCGGAGGTGGTCATCAACGTGGTCAATTATCCCATCGTGGAGCAGATGTCGCTGTCGAGTACGGAGTACGGGCAGGGCGTCAACGAGTTTGTGAAAGCGGGCCTGACGGAGGTGGCTTCGGTAAAGGTAAGACCGCCGCGGGTGGGGGAGTCGCCCGTTGCTTTCGAGTGCGAGGTGAGGCAGGTTATTGAAACGGGAACCGGCGGCGGGGCAGGCAACCTGATTATTTGCGAGGTGGTGATGGTACATATAAAAGAAGAGTTTCTCGATGAGAACGGAAAATTGGATACGCCAAAACTCGACCTCGTGGCGCGCATGGGCGGCAGTTGGTACTGCCGCGCCTCCGGCCATGCTTTGTTTGAAATACCAAAGCCGATCGGCACCAAAGGCATCGGCATTGACCAGCTCCCCCGGTCGGTCAGGGACAGCCGCATATTGACGGGCAACAACCTCGGACGGCTGGGCAATTTGGAGGCGCTCCCCGATGCGCAGAGCATTGAAGCCTGGGCTTCGGGGCCGCCTATTATTGCTATTTTAAATGAAAAAAACAAAGGGCGGGATTATATAAAAAACGAACTCCATATTTTAGGCAAAAAATATTTGGAAGAGGGGAATGTTGAATATGCGATCAAAACATTGATGGTGTTTGATAATATTTGAACTGAAGCCTTTCCAATAGCTGGCCTCCTCAGTTTTGTATTTCTTCTTTTTCTTTTATGGTAAATGCAGTGGACGGCATATTTTGTTTTTTTCCTTTTTTTTTGAATATAATTTTTGAAATTAATTTCCGTTTTGGATAAATGAAAAATATTTCCGTTTTGTTTCTTTCATTATCCCTTTTTTTTGCTTTTTGTGGAAATACGGATCAACCAATTAAGGCTGCCACTAAGGTAAATAAAATATCGGTCATTGATACAAATGGGATGACCGTCCGGGAGCGCTTCCTTTTGCCGGAGGGTTTTGAACGGGTGCTTGTTGCAGCAAATTCATTTCAGCATTACCTTCGGAACTTGCCCTTAAAACCTGCAGCCTCAAAAGTTTATCTTTTCAACGGCCATGAAAAATACCGGCAAGATGTCCATGCCGCGGTGGTGGATATGGATGTTGGCAGCCGTGATTTGCAACAATGTGCCGATGCGGTTATGCGGCTGCGGGCGGAGTATTTATTTTCCGAAAAAAAATATGGCGAAATCCATTTTGATTTTACCAATGGTTTTAATGCGGCATATAAAAAATGGCGGGAGGGAAGCCGTATTTCTGTAAAAGGAAATACCGTGAAATGGGTTTCCTCCCCGAACAGTTCAACGAGTTATAATAGTTTCCGAAAATATATGGACATGGTTTTTGCATATGCGGGCACCTGGTCTTTGGCAAAAGAAATGAAGCCCACCGAACCGGAAAAAATGGAAATAGGAAATGTGTTCATAAAAGGCGGGAGCCCGGGCCATGCGGTGATTGTGGTTGATATGGCAGTGAATAAAAAAACGGGCAAAAAAATATTTTTATTGGCACAGAGCTATATGCCCGCCCAGGATATTCATATTTTGAAAAACCCAAATAAAAAAGGCATGAACGCTTGGTATGACCTGGATTTTGGGGAAATATTAAATACCCCTGAAT
Source organism: Bacteroidota bacterium (assembly GCA_011321935.1). GTDB lineage: Bacteria > Bacteroidota > Bacteroidia > Chitinophagales > Saprospiraceae > UBA6168. The sequence goes on from DROJ01000104.1 coordinate 15,728, forward strand.
GGAGGTTTCAAAAAAATGAATTAAAAAGGTTTTAATAAGAGCGAAGACTATCCAAGTTTTTCCCGAAAGGACTCCTATGGAGAAAACTTGGAAAGTCTAAATCTAAATCTAAATTTACATCGACCATTTAGTAGGCGTCCTGTCCCATCTATGTTTTCTTAATTCCACCAAAGTATCGTATTTCAAACCAAAGCCATCGCTTGTTGCCATATTGGCGACAACGTGTTTTACCTGCCTCATGCCGGGTATGGTGGTATGCACATCGGGGTTGCTCAATATGAACCGCAGGGCCATTTCCGGCATATCCATTTTTGGGGGGATATATGGGCGGAGGGCATCGGCGCGCTCAACGCTTTCGTAGAGGTTTTCTTTGTTAAAATATATATTGCGCCAATCGCCTTTTGGAAAGGTGGTTTTTTTGGTGAAATGACCGGTCAGGGTGCCTTCGTCAAAAGGTACGCGGGCAATTACGCCGATGTCGAGTTTTTTGCAGAGCGGAAACAACCTGTCTTCTGGCGATTGGTCAAAAATATTGTAAATGACCTGCACGCTGTCTATTTTCCCGGTCTCTAAAGTACGCAGCCCGTTTTCTGGTTCCCACCTGTTTATACTGATGCCCCACCGTTCTACTTTTCCTTTTTTGGATATGTTTTCGATAATGTTTTTCCACTCATCTATGCCTGCCCATTCGTCTTCCCAAACGTGGAACTGCATGAGGTCTATTTTTTCCAGGCCTAAATTTTTCAAGCTGCCGTCCACATATTTTTCGATATATTTATTGGGGAAAACATCGTTTATGTCCGCACCCCGTTTAGATGGCCATTGCCTGTTTTTTGGGGGGATTTTGGAGGCAGCGTATATTTTTTTATTGGAATATTTTTTTAATAATGCATTTAATATCAATTCGCTTTTCCCATCGCCATAAGCCCATGCGGTGTCAAAAAAATTGCAGCCCAGTTCAACTGCCCGGTCGAGTCCTTTTAGGACTTCATCCATATCAGTGCCTTTCCATGCGGCGAGCCCCCACATGCCGTAGCCTATTTCGCTGACTTGCCAATTGCTGCGTCCAAAGCGTCTGTATTTCATTGTTGTTAAAGCTGTTGGCTAAAAGCTATTTGCTATTGGCCAAGGGCTAACAGCAAACGGCAAATAGCCAATTATAAAAAATAAGGCAGCAATATAGCCAACAATTCATTTTTAGAAAATTCCTGTTGGTATAAAACTTCCAGTTCACCTTCCATGATGACCGCCGTTGCGGGCAGTTGGCCGTCCCAAGTCGCCATTATTTCGAGCTGGTGTATATTGCTGTTATTAATTAATTGATAAACGGGGGCGATAAAACCTTCGGAACGGATGGCGAGGTTTACGAGGTCTTCGTCGGCCTCGGCATCCATGTTTATGGAAATGACATTCATTTTGCCTTTGCCCTCGGAAAACATTATTTCTTCGAGTTTTTTTTGGATGTCGGTGCAAAGGCCGCAGTCTGTTTTCCAAAAATTCAGGACAGTCACGGCGGCCGTATCTTCGAGCAGAATAAATTCCAGGTCGGAAACGGAAACGAGTTCTGAAAGTTTCCCTTTGGCCTGTTTCAATTGTTCGGTTTCCCTTTTTGAAAGTTCGTCGGGATGTTCCAGTTTGTTGTGGGGCAGGGCGGCTTCGTGGTTTTCTTTTTTATCTGAGCGACAGGCGGTGATGGCAAAAAGAAAACAAAAAAATAAAAGATTGTATTTTGAAATTGCGTTTGAATCAAGCATTGTACGGCTCGTTTTATTGCAAGGTGTCCAACACTTAAATTGAATATCTTTGCAAATTAAAAAACCAAATTAGTCAATATGAACTTGCGGCGTGTTGTTTTTTCAAAAAAAATATTTTGGGTGGGCTTGGGCCTGCTTGCCGTTGCTGTCCGGGCGGTTGCCCCTGCGGGGGTGATCGAAGAATATTACAGCCGCGGCCTTTTTCTTTTTATCCGGAAAATATTTGGTTTTACAACTAATTGGTTGCCATTTGCACTGGTCTATATTTTGTTTTTTTTGTTATTGTTTTGGCTGTTAAAATCGGCTTTTTCATTTTATAAAAATACAGGTAAATGGCAAAAAAAAATACTGGGCGCGGTGGCTTCTATGTTTGCATTTGCCGGAGGCGCCGTTTTCTTTTTCTTGGTTTTGTGGGGCTATAATTATGGGCGAATACCTTTGGAAAAGCAATTGAAAATCGAGCCTAAACCACTGACTGCAAACGAGTTGGAGCAGGAGCTCGGTTTTGCGGCCGAGCGGGCCTGGCATTTCCGGGCATTGCTCGAAACGGGCACGGACAGTGTGGTTTCAGCAAAATACCTGCCCGCTGATTTAGAGCGCACGATGCGCTCGTGCTTGACAAAAAAACTGAACGGGTTTGGCTACCCGACGCCGGGAAGAGTGCGGGGGCGGCTGCTCTATCCAAAAGGTTTGCTGCTGCGCACCGGCACTGCCGGGGTCTATGTCCCGTTCACTGGCGAGGGGCATGTTGACCCCGGGCTCCATTACCTGCAATTGCCGTTTGTGCTGGCCCACGAGATGTCGCACGGCTATGGTTTTGGCGACGAGGGGACTTGCAATTTTTTGGCTTACCTCGCCTGTACCGGTTCAGGGAATGATTTCCTGCAATATACCGGCTACCTTTATTATTGGAAATATGTGGCGGCGGATTACCGAAAATACCGTCCGGAAAAATATAAAAAAATATGGGCAGAACTGCCCCCGGAAATAAAATACGACCTCCGCGGCATCCGCCGCGAAATGGATAAATACCCCGATATTTTTCCGGCAATCAGGGATGCCGCATATAGCTCGTACCTGCGGGCGCAGGGCATTTCGGAGGGCCTGAAAAATTATAACCGCATTATTATGCTGGTGCATGCGCAGCGGGAGGAGGGTCTTAAAAAAGGGTATTGATGGGTATTGGGGTATTTTGAGGCCGATGCAGTTCGACGTTTACTAAACTTTTAAAGTTTTAGTAAACGTAAAAAATAAAACTATTTTTTCCAATCTTCGCCGCATGGATCAAAAGGGCAATCATCCACAAAAAAAACTCCGGCCGTTTACGGCGGTCATCATTTCGCACAACGTGGCGGATACCATCGAAGCTTGTCTGTTGGCGCTGAAAAAAGTATGCGACGAAATCATCGTCCTCGACAGTTTTAGCGATGACGGCACGGTGGAAATCTGCAAAAGGGCGGGGGTGAAATTGGTGGGCCAAAAATGGCTCGGCTATTCGCAAACCAAAAATATCGGCAACGGCCTCGCCAAAAACAATTGGGTTTTGTCCATTGATGCCGACGAGGTGCTTTCGGACGAACTGACCGCTTCGCTCCAAAACCTGCAGCCCGAAAACGGGAAGGTCTATTCCCTCGACCGCCTCACCAATTTTTGCGGGAAATGGATTTACCACTGCGGTTGGCATCCTGAATGGAAGCTGCGCCTGTTTAATAGGAACGACGTAAAATGGCAGGGCGATTTTGTCCACGAGACCTTGGCCGTACCCGCTGGTTTTCAGGAACTTAGGTTGAAAGGCAAGCTGCTGCACTACTCCTTCAAAGACCTGGACGACCACCTGCGGCGGCTGGAAAAATATGCCCGTTTATCGGCGCAGGAACGTTTTCAAAACGGCAAAAAAGCCAACTTTGTGCAGCTTTGGCTTTCGCCCGCATTCCGTTTTTTTAAGACCTATATTTTGAAAAAAGGGTTTTTGGAAGGACGGGAAGGCTGGATCATCAGCAAGCGCAACGCATATATGGTAAGGTTGCGGTACGAGATTTTGCGGGAGTTGTGGGGGGAGAAAAAAGGGTAACCTGAATTTTATAATTTGTATCGAATTTTAATGCCCGTCTCCCTGCCCTTCCGAAAGAGGGGGAATTAATTCCCCCTCTTTCGGAAGGGCAGGGAGACGGGGGCGCAGGTTCGGGCATTTTTTTAAAATTACAGATGAATAAGCTATTATTTATATTGTCCGTATATCAACAGTAATTCATGGTGTTTTTAAAAAAAACAAAAAATATTCAATGGCTGATTGCAAGCGCAATGATCGCCCTGACAATCGCTCTCGGATATTTTACACAGCAATCGGAATTCCCGAAAATCATCGTTTATTATTCCCTTTTTTTTGGCCTATATATCGGCGCATATATTTCTTTTGAAAACAATATACTGAACCATAATAGGTTTTGTGCATCGAGCGCAGATTCTCCCCTTCTGGGGCTGGGGGCTGGCGAGGGCAAATGCACAAAACCTATTATGGTTCAGTATAAAATACCCGGCAACAATAAATTGGATAAATATATCGGGCTGGCCATATTGTTGCGGCTCATCCTTGTTTTTGCGCTGCCGAATTTGTCGAACGACGTTTACCGGTTTATATGGGACGGGCGGCTGTTGGTGCAGGGCCACAATCCTTTTGACCACCTGCCGGTGTATTATCTGGAAAATGGGAACGCGGTAGAGGGAATTACGCGGGAATTGTTCGAGGCATACGGCAGCAAGAATTTTTTTACCGTATATCCGCCCGTTGCGCAGGCGCAGTTTGCGAGTGCCTGCTGGTTGTTCCCGAAAAGTATTTATTGGAGTTCGGTGGTGATGAAGTTATGGCTTTTTTTATTTGAGTTGGGTTCTATATTTTTGATAATTAAATTATTGAAACATTTTAAATTGCCAAAAAAAAACGTGCTTTTATATGCGCTGAACCCGCTCATTATATTTGAAATAACGGGCAACCTGCATTTTGAAGGGGCGATGGTTTTTTTCCTTTTATTGGCTATGTGGCTGCTGGTAAAAAATAAAATAAACCTGTCCGCTATTGCATTTGCGCTGTCCATATGTTCCAAATTATTGACTTTATTGTTCCTGCCATTTTTAATAAAAAAAATAGGGTGGGGGAG
>DROJ01000105.1 GCA_011321935.1 Bacteroidota bacterium
AGAAAATCATCCGTTCTAAAATAATTATTAAACCTTTTCCTGGTCTCTATAAAAAATTCTTTTTCTTTTCCAAGCTGTTCTTCCCACAGTTTTTTATAGCTTGAAGAAATCCGTTCCGGATTGTTTACAATATCCGAAAGCAAGTCAATCAATGGCTTATTTAAGTCGTTGATCCAATATTTATCAGCTTTCTTTCTAATAGCAGTAGCAATCGAAATTGCCGCTGAACCAGCAAATGGTTCAATTAACCTTTCAATGTTTTTAGGGAAATATTTTAGTATCAAAGGAGCTAAAGCCCTTTTGCTCCCCTGATATGGTATTGGCTGAGGTGCTTTCATATTTTAGTTTTACTATTTGTCTGTTATCACCAAAACCTGATATTCCATCAATCTGTGGTTTCGGTAAAGTGTAAAGTTACAAAAGCCAATCACTCAGGCCAACAGACCCGCAATACATTCATCCATTTTGTTCTTTCCAATTTTTTCATACACGTTCCTAAGTCATTTGGTCATTTGGTATCCGTTCAAAACATGTGGAGGATGGTTTTCGCCCAGTTTTCCTATTATTTCATACAAGTTTCTATGTGAAGGATAATTTGGATTATGGAATCAGCCTTCCTGTTTTTTTCTGGGCCCATGACCCAAAACAAACGCGAATATTGCTGGGTTGCAACCCATGTTTGGGTGCTGTTTGTCCCCCGGTTGTTTGCCTTCCGGGGGGGCGGGACAAGTTGCGGGTACGTCCGCATGGACAGGCAGGCATTTTCTCCAAAGGGTCAAAGGACTCCTTCGGAGAGTCCCGTGGACAACAAAGTTCATGTGCAAAAGACGCAGCCAAAAAGTTCAAAAATCAACCTGATGAAATATATGTAAAACCTCGCTCACCCAATCTCCGGCGTCTCCAACTCCGCCAAGGACTTCTTGATCTCCTCCTCCGTCACCTCATGCCTCACTATTTTCCCTGCAAAATAATCTTCATACGCCTTCATGTCGAAATTGCCGTGGCCGCACAGGTTAAAGAGGATGGTTTTTGAAACGCCCTCTTCTTTGCATTTTTTAGCCTCATGGATAGCGGTCGCGATGCCGTGCGTGGCCTCCGGTGCCGGGATGATGCCCTCCGCTTTCGCAAACAAAACCCCCGCCTCGAACACCTCCAAATTATCATGCGAGCAAGCCTCGATGAGCTTGTCTTTCAGCAGTTGGCTGACGATGACCCCCGCCCCGTGGTACCTCAACCCGCCCGCATGGATAGGCGCCGGCACAAAGTTGTGGCCGAGGGTGTACATGGGCAGCAGCGGGGTCATGCCCACCGTATCGCCGAAGTCGTAGCGGAACACGCCACGGGTCAGTTTTGGGCAAGAAGTCGGCTCACTGGCAATGCAGCGGATGTTTTTTCCTTCCTCAAAATTCAGCCGCAGGAACGGGAAAGCAAGTCCCGCAAAATTCGACCCGCCGCCAAAGGGGGCAATCACGATGTCGGGCAGGTCGCCTGCTTTTTCCATTTGTTTGAGCGCCTCCTGGCCGATGATGGTCTGGTGGAGTTTGACGTGGTTGAGCACGCTGCCGAGGGAGTATTTGGTGTCGTCCCTGGTGGCTGCCCTTTCGATGGCTTCCGAAATGGCGATGCCGAGCGAACCCGTCGAACCGGGGTGTTCGGCCAATATTTTTCGGCCAGCCTCGGTGTTGGTGGAAGGCGAGGCAAAAACCTTTGCGCCCCAAGTGTTCATCATCACTTTTCGGTAGGGCTTCTGCTCGTAAGATATTTTCACCATATATACCTCGCACTCGATGCCGAAGAGGTTACAGGCAAAACTCAGGGCACTGCCCCATTGCCCGGCGCCCGTCTCGGTGGTAATTCTTTTGACGCCTTCTTGTTTATTATAGTATGCTTGCGCAACGGCAGTATTTGGCTTGTGCGAACCCGATGGGCTGACCCCCTCATATTTGTAATAAATTTTGGCCGGCGTGTCCAATGCTTTTTCGAGGCCATAGGCGCGGTACAACGGGGTGGGCCGCCACATGGCATAGATGTCGCGCACTTGGTCGGGTATTTCCACCCATTTTTCGGCGCTCACTTCCTGCATTATCAGTTCCATCGGAAATAGCGGTGCGAGCGCTTCCGGGCCGATGGGTTCTCTGGTTGCGGGGTTGAGCGGCGGCAGCGGTTTGTTCGGCATATCGGCCACGATGTTGTACCATTTTTCGGGGATCTCGTTTTCGTTCAATGTGATTTTTCTGATTTTCATTGGTGATGTTTTAATAGTTTAGAATTGAATTTTTTATCGGACAAACATAAGCCTGCCCTTCTTTGCCAAAGGTAGAAAAAGAATCAATATTTATTAAAAAATGTAAATTTAGAGGCGATGCCCCGAAGTGAATTCGGGGCATCATCTCTAAAATTTGCCAATATTGGCCGAACCCCATCTGCTGTTGGCCGATATATATCCGTTGCACTATATTTGACCAAAATAGGATTCCCGGAAATTGTTTTTAAAAAAAATATAAACATGCAAAAAATAAAATTCCTTCTTTTATTCCTCGTCAGCATATTTACTTCTGGTTTACATGCGCAGACCCTCGGCGTCACGCAAGCAGAAAATAACAGCCTGCAGGGCTACACTTTCTTCTCTCCTTTTTCTGGCACAAAAGCCTATTTAATTGACAATTGTGGGTATTTGATAAATAAATGGAACAGGGGGACGCGTCCCGGGCTGTCCGCTTATTTTTTGGAAAATGGATTAATGTTGCGAACCTACAAACCGCCACTGCAAGGCCCGTTTACTTCGGCCAGCAATGCAGGTGGTTTGGAGCTGGTGGACTGGGACAATAATACCGTTTGGTCATATGAATTCAATACCCCTACTTGGCTGTCGCACCACGATGCGGTATATATGCCAAACGGGCATATTTTAGTATTGACCTGGGATTTGGTATATTCGGAAGAATTAATTGAATTGGGAAGAAACCCCGATGAAATAGCAGCGGAAGGCTATATGTGGTCGGAGCGGATCATAGAAATTGAAACCATCGGCAACGACGACATGAACATCGTTTGGCAGTGGCAAATAAAGGATCATTATATCCAAGATTTTGATGCCGGCAAATTAAATTTCGGAACGGTGGCCGAGCATCCCGAACTGTTCAATATCAACCTGCCCAAACTCAACAGCAACGATTCAAATTCAACGCGGGACTGGAACCATTTTAATTCTATTGATTATAACGAGGCTTTGGACCAAATACTGATAAGTGTCCGAAATTCGGATGAAATATGGATATTGGACCATAGCACTTCCACAGAAGAAGCGGCTTCCCATTCGGGCGGACAATATGGAAAGGGCGGGGATATACTGTACCGTTGGGGAAATGCGGCGGCATATGACCGGGCATCTGTAAGCGGGCAAAAACTGTTCGGGCAGCATGGCGTGAATTGGATCAAAAACGGGCTCGCCGATGCCGGGAAAATATTGATCTACAATAATGGGAACGGCAGGCCGGGACAAGATTTTTCCCGGGCGGAAATATTGGCACCGCCGCAAAATGCCGACGGTGGATATATTATTAATGGCGCTGAACCTTATGGCCCAGAAGAGGCGGAATGGACCTACGGAGACCAGCCGGGCGAGTTTTTTTATTCTCCTTATTTGTCGAATGCGCAAAGGTTGCCGAACGGCAATATGTTGATCAATGCTGGTTCGCCGGGCATAATATTCGAGATAGATTCAGACCGGGATATTGTCTGGAAATATATTATCCCATTAAATGGCGACAGCCCATATGCGCAAGGCCAGTCGCCGATAAACAACGGGAATTTCAGGGCATATAAATTTGCTGCCGACTACCCCGGTTTGGCAGGGAAAGACCTGACACAACAGTCAACTATAGAGTTGGGAAACAGCCCAGTTAATTGCGAAATAATATCCTCCTCTTTTGAGAAAAACAATAATATTGGTATTGAAATAAAATATGATGCTATCAATAAAACAGCCACTTTGGTCAATCAAAACAATCATTCATTTGACTTAAAATTGTTTGATATAAATGGCAGGCTGTATCTTTCAAAAAAAATAAATGGGAAGGAAAATAAAATTGATATGTCTGCCTTTGCGAGCGGAATATATTTTTTTCGGGTTTCGGCAAGGAATGGGGATTTTTTTACCAAAAAATTATTTGTATTTGACAGTAATTAAATGAAAGAATAACAGTCTTCGCATTCCCCTTCCTCCAAAATAGATTCCATCGTAAGCATGATAAAACTGTTAATTCTTGTTATTGGATTTGCCGTTCGAACCATTGGTTTTTTTGGCCTTTATTTCTTTGCGGACTTTGGCCACAAATTTAATAGAAGTCTTGGTGAGGAAAGCGATTTTTTCATCTGTCATTTTCGGAAAGGAGCTAATCAATGAAGTGACAAACTCGCGTTCTTTTTTTAGTCTTTCTTCTTTTTTTCCTATTTCAATCCCTTCTTTCTTTCCTTCCTCCAAAATAGATTCCATCGTAACCATGATAAAACTGTTTAAAGGTTTGGGCAACGGTTTTGCCAGTTCTTGAAAGTCATTTTTGGTAAAACCCGTTGCACTGCTGATATAAGACATTAAAGCCCTTAAAAAGGGCTGCCACGTTGCGGGCGAATATTTCTTCCAGTCAAAGTTAACGACTTTTTTAAAATTTTTCCTGAAATAATCCGCTTCGAAGCCATGCTTCATGGCGAGGAGGGCAGAGGCCAGCATTTTGCCCGGCGACCTGCGGATGATTTCCTCGTCGGATATTCGCCGCAGGTCGAGCAGGAGATAGTCAAATTCCGTCAGGAAGGGGAGGAACTCCTCCGGCAGGTCAGGGAACGAATCCTTGAACGGCTGCTTTTTCCATTTTGTTTTTCCATTGTATATGACCAGCGGAAGCACGAAGGCCGGGGGGCGCCCCTGTTGCTTGTCCCGGCGCCATTGGTCGGAAATATAATGGATGACCTGGAAGCGCACGTCGAGTTCCGGCTGTTCGCTTTTGTGCTCGTGCAGGAGTACCGTTTTCAGGTTTCTCCCGTTCTTCATGAGGCAGCCATAGGCCAGGTCGGAGCGGGTTTCCTGCAGTCCTTCTCCCACATGTACGGTCGGGTCGAGGGCGAACGAGGAGAGGTCGAGGCGGGCAACTATTGCAGGGGGGAGGTAATCCCGGACATGCTCCAAAGCGACTTCCCTTATCTGGAAAAAATGTTTGAAAAAGTGGTCGTGGCGGAAGGGGTACTTGCTCATAAGTGCTTAAGTTTTCTGAATAGTAATGCGCTAAGTTAAGGAATAAATACGGATTGCAATTTTAATTTATTCATTGGCGATATACGGCATTTCTTTTTTCTGCAATATTGCTAAAACCGGCCTGTTGAGGTAAACCCACCTTTTTATTAAAGGCCGGGTCTTTTATATGTTTTCAATTATTTCATAAAAATCACCAATCAATTTAAGAATATCCTTTTCTGTTTTTTTGTCAATAATTTTGCCCTCTTTGTTGACCTTGCTTTTTGCGCCGCTTATCAGCAAGCAGGTTTTTTCTGATATATTGGTATAAAGTGTTTTAATTATCAAGGTCAATGATTCTTGCGCTTTTTCTCCTGCTGCGGAAGCGGTGATAATAGCAACAGGTTTACCTGATAAAACCGTCGTTGACACTAACCACTCAATCGCATTTTTTAAAATACCGGGTACAGAAAAAACATGTTCAGCCGTCCGACTGCTCTATCATTTGCCGGAAGGCGATGACTTTTTCTGGTGGATGTTCGTTGTCCAAGTCTTGATTAAAATGTGGGAGTTGATCTATATCTTTAAAAATATTGAGCCTATATCTTCCTGCACTTTTATTTTTTATAAATTCCAGAATATCGGTTCTTCTCCCTTTTTAGTGGGTAAATTTTAAAAACAGGTAATGTATCATTTTAAATATCCGGAGTAAATGCACAAAATGCTCACTCGGCTCCACTGTTTTTTTGTTCCCGATTTTCGGGACAGGCTATCCGCTTTAGCGGAACTGCGATGTCTGGTGTGTGCGGTGTTCATGGCTTCCCTCATCACGTTGC
>DROJ01000106.1 GCA_011321935.1 Bacteroidota bacterium
GCTCATAACCAATTAGTTGGCAACAATCTGTCTTTCTAACAATAAACTGATGTATAGTAGTATGAGAGGATATATATCCTCTGAGTTTCCAAATTGCAAAAATTATCAAAGAACCAATGGTTTTTTAAACATTCGGCCATTTAACCATTCAACCATTATTATACAATAACCTGTTGAGTCCGTTCGAGAACTCCGGGTGTTGTGAAGATAACCTAAAACATTAATCAGGAATGAGACACGGTAAAAAATTCAACCATCTCGGGAGAAAATCAGCGCACCGGAAGGCACTTTTGAAAAACCTTTCCATCGCTTTGATCGAGCACAAGCGCATCCAAACAACATTGGCAAAGGCAAAAGCTTTGCGCCGTCATGTTGAGCCGCTGATCACCAAAAGCAAAACCAACTCGACGCACAGCCGCCGGGTAGTGTTCAGCTATTTGCAGAACAAAGAGGCGATCAAAGAATTGTTCGGGCCAATTGCAGCCGAAGTGGGCAATCGCCCAGGTGGTTATTGCCGGGTCATAAGGACTGGTTTCCGTAAAGGCGACGGTGCCGAAATGGCACTGATCGAACTCGTGGATTTCAATAAAGATTACTCTCCAAAACGTGCCGATAGCGGAGAAGGAACAGGCAAGAAGAAACGCCGCCGTCGCAGAGGTGGAGGAAAAGGTGCCGCCGCCGCTGCAACCGCTGCCGTGGCAGCAACTGCCGAGGAAGCCGTTGAGGACGTGGCCGGAGACGAAGAAGAATAGTATTTTTATAAATACCGATATAAACGGGCCGTGCAATGGATTTGCGCGGCCCGTTTTTTTTGGGACGAAACTGTTTGGCCCCCGTTACTTCCGCTTCCCGGCACCAATGCTGAATGCCGTTTTTGCGTTTTCGTTGAAATCAACGATGAACCAGACTTTGGGCTTGAAAACGGGGCCACGCCTGCAACTTGCCGTGCCTGAACAGCCGTTGCCTCCATCTACTGCTATTTTTATTCTTTCAATCTTTCCTTTCTTGTTGTAGCTCAGTTCTTCAAAATCGAGCCTTACCTTGTACTTTTCGAGCAATTCTTTTTTCAGCGCCAGCAACTCTGTTTTAGAATGGCGGTGGTTGATATAGACCTCCAGAACACCATTTTCATAGGTCATCAAAGGTGTTGGCGAAGCCGGTAGAGTGAAGGAAAAGAGCGGCAGTACCGCAAGCAACAAAAACAAGTTCTTTTTCATTTTGATAATTTTTTTTGTGAAAAATAATGGGGCAAAGATGGGGGCGGCAGCCTCGCTGCAAAAGGTGGAGCGGTTGGAAAAAGGATGTAGTACCGGTTGGAAAGAAGGTGTAAACAGCTTGGTAGCATAGCGTTCACGCTGTCCCGGTGCCCGGCGTTTACGCCGGGGCTGGAGAGTTGGCGACCAGATAAGGAGCCAGTGCCCAGCGTTTACGCCAGGGGGGGCAGTGGTACAACTGCCTAAACCCCGCACTACCGGTTGGCAAAGCCCATGGCCTCCTTCCGCGAGCGGATGCCGAGCTTTTGGTAAATCTTGTTGACGTGGGTCTTGACCGTGCTCGTTTCGATGAAAAGCGCTTGCGCAATCTCTTTGTTGGACTTGCCTTCGGCAATTAAATTGAAAACTTCCAGTTCTTTGGCCGACAGGGAATCGAGCGTTTTTCCGTCTGTAATTGCCTGTTGGCCTGCCTGCTTTTTGTATGCACGTATTTGTTTTTTTAAATAAAAAATATAGGCCAAAAGCAGTGCGGAGAGCAGCAAGGAATATGGTAACAGCACTCTTTCCCAATTTTTTGTTTCTCCAAAATTCACCCGTCGGTAGCGCTCGATGAGCAAGGAAAATTCCATGGCATACGGCGAGGATTCCGAAATGGGCTGCAGCCGTTTCAGGAAATTTTCATAGAAAACAGGGTCGTTTTTGTAGTCCACTTCCATGTCTTCCATTTTTTTCAGGGCGACAAGTGCAGGCAGGTCGTACTGGCAGGTATCGGCAAAATTTTTCAGCACCCCGTCCATCTTTTTATGGAAAAACTGTTTGCGGATTTCGGAAGGCGGGCTGCCTTCTTTGATGAACTGTTCAAAAAGGGAAGGGATGATATGCTCGGTCAACCGGGCCAGTGCGGCACTCTGCGGAGAGTTGCGGATATCGCAAAAAGAAAAGCTGCGGGAAATGTCGGGGCAGCGCAGTTCGATGCGGGCCGGTTCGCTGAAAGCCAGGTAGAGGTAGCTTTTTACAAAAGGGCCCGATGAAATGCCGATGCCTTTTTCCCTCTTGCCCAGTAGCAGCAGGTAAAGCCGCTCGCCTTCCGGCAGCCCGATGCCCGATATTTCAAAATGCCCCGTGCTGTCGATTTTCGCTGATTGAACAATGTTGTTCATATTGGCGCCGGTGAGTTCGTCGAGGGAAGGGAGGTATTGCAAGTGGACGTAGTTCCAATCGCCCCATTCTTTCAGGTCGCCCGTAATGCTGTATTGGCCCGAAAGCAATAGCGGGAAGAGGAAGCAGATTAGCTGTGGAAAATATTTCATTCTTTTGAAAAAATACTTGTTTCAGTTTTCAGTCCGCAGTCTTCAGTCCACAGTCTGACAGTCTTCAGTCCGCAGTCTGACAGGAATCCTGACTTTTATTTTTGAGACTTCATGGATCACCCAATTTACCTACAACAAGACTGTGGACTGAAGACTAATGGACTGAAGACTGAGAACTATTTCATCTCGATGCCCAGCCCATCCCCATCGGGCAGCAGCACCGATCCGTCGTCCAGAACCTTGACCCCCCGTGCCGGGTCATCGGCCAGCAGGAGTGCCCCGTCCATGTCCACATAATCCAGCAATGGCAATAGCTGGGCGATGGCCGAGCAGCCCACGCTGCTCTCCACCATGCAGCCCACCATGACTTTGAGGCCGAGTTCTTTGGCTTGGCCGACCATGCGCAGGGCAGGGGTGAGGCCACCGCATTTCATCAGTTTGATATTGATGCCGTGGAAATGTTTGGCGCATTTTGGAACCATCTCCTCGCTCACGCAGGCCTCGTCGGCAATGACGGGCAGGGCGGATTTTTGATAGACTTCTATCATGCCGTCCCAGTCATCGGCTTTGAGCGGCTGCTCGATGAACTCCACGCCGAGGCCTTTCATGGTGTGCGAATAGCGGATGGTTTCTTCTGCCGTCCAGGCGCAGTTGGCGTCAATTCGGAACACCGCGCCGGTATGTTGCCGGAGGGCCTGGAGGATGGCCATGTCGTCGGGGGTGCCGAGTTTTATTTTATAAATATCAAAATTGGTGGTCTTGATTTTTTCGATCATTTGCCCCAGCGGGGCGAAGCTGAGGGTGTAGCTCGTCTTGATGAGGCCGTTGGCCGACAGTCCCCATTGTTGGTGGCAGGGCTGTTTGCAAATCCTACCGTAGAGGTCGTGGGCGGCATTGTCAATGGCACATTGGAGGAAAGAATTGTTGCCGACATGCGGCTTTAGGAAACGCCAAAAATTGGTCGGGTTGTCGAAGGAGTAGCTTTCGATGATGGGGGCAATCGCCTGTGCCTGTGCCAGCATTTTGTCCCGGTCAATGCCATAATAGCTGTGTTCGGAGGCTTCGCCGTAGCCTGTTTTTCCGGCTGCCGACAGTTCGACGATCAGTGCCCGCCGCTCGGAGTAGGAGTCGCGGGAAATGGTGAAGGCTTCTTTCAGGTACAGTGTAATAGGATGGAGGTGGATTTTCACTCGGATTTATTTTGGAGGGCAATATACGGGGAAGTTTTGGATTTGGGGCAAGAGGCCGGGGGAAAATGGGCCCAGGATGTTGGTTTTTCAAAGGCTATTGGTGCGCCCGCTTTTTGATTTTAATTTTGACGAAAAGGCAAAATTGAACTAAAATGTTTCTATTTTATGAAATAAAAAAAAAGTAAAACAAATTGGTTTAGTCGCCCGGACAGAATTGCCTTTGATTTTCTACTGCTCCCCCGGTGTGAAGCAGGGGCGGCCGTATATACCCGAAATGGCTAAAGAAGGCAAGTACAGCGGGGGGCAGGATAAAGCTGCTTCCCGTTTGGGCAGCACCAGTCAAAATATGCAGGAGGACATTTCACTGAACGCTCCCTTGTCGGAGCAGAAAACCAAAGAGTCCCTTCTCGTCACTGCTCTCACACTCTCATACTCTCACACTCTCATACTCTCACACTCTCACACTCTCACACTCTCACACTCTCACACTCTCACACTCTCACACTCTCACACTCTCACTCTCTCACTCTCTCACTCTCTCACTCTCTCAAAAAAGGTTGTGGCACAAATTCTGACTGTTAAATAACCGACCTTCCTGTAATCCCTTTCAGTGCGGATGCCCAATCATTTTGTACCGACACCCAATCTCGCTGAAGGCTCTAAATTTTAGCCAATGTTCACTGTCAAAAAGACCCGTTCAAAGAGCAAGTTTTACCATTTCAGGTTTGTACTTTTTTCTGCAACTGCCGTACTCGCCATTTCTTGGATGGGCAGCGGTTGCAACACGGACGATTTTAATGATTTAAGCGAAGCCACTATCAAGACAAACGGGGCGGTGGCCTTCCCTATCGGAAAAGTTGATTTTACGCTGGCCGACCTATTGGAAGACGACACCTTGCTTTCGGTAGATGCCAACGGAGGCATCCGGCTGGTACACCGGGAGGAAGATTTGTTTGCCCTGACTGCCGAAGAAGTAATGGACGGTGTGACGGGCGGCATCAACGAGCGCTTTGAGCAATCATCTACAATCGGAGCTGTGGATATTGACGATGTGTCGCAAGAAACCGATATTCTCTTCTCTTTTATGCTCGATCATTTCAACGATTTGGTAATTGCTGATTATATTGAACAAAACGACGGGCAAATGGCGCCCGTGCCGCCGTTCGACGAAATGATATTGACGGAGACCGATGTCCCGGCCTTTACCAGTTTTACTTCCCTCAATATCGAAAACGGGTTTATGTCGCTGACCGTCACCAACGACCTGTTTTTCGACCTGCTGGATTTTTCTGTTGATATTATTGATACGGGCAATGGCCAAAATATCGGTACTTTTTCTTTTGACAACATTGCTGTCGGGGAGACCAAGGTCAGCGAGATCAATTTGCAGGGAAAAAACATCAGCAATGAATACAGGGTCGTGATGAGCAGCATCAAAACACCGGGCACGGGAACGACCAATGTCCTGATAGACCTTGACTCCAGGCTCCACATCCTTTTTGCTGCGAGGGAGGTGAGGGTCAACGGGGGGGTGGTAGCCTTGCCTGCGGGGGTCTTGGCAGAAGACGAACTGACCTTTGAGCTGAGCACCGACAACGGCGAGGAGATCAAAAGCATCCACCTCGAAGATGCCAATGTGGCTTACGAGTTCAATTCGGATGTGCAAGCGGACATCCATGTCAAGGTGACCTTTCCCGATGTGAGGAGGAACAATGTGCCGATGGTGCAGGAATTTGACGTTTCGCCGACCGCTACTTCTGGGCCGCTCACGGGCATGCTCGATTTTTCAAATACGGACTGGGCTTTGGACAAAGATGCGGGCCAGCCTTTCAACCGGGTCAAGGCCGTTTACGAGGTTTCGCTGCCGAATGCGACGGCTGGCCAAGTGGCCTTTTCTTCGGAAGACCGGGTGGACATCAGTTTTGTTTTGAGCGATATAAGGGCTTCGGAAATAGTCGGTTATTTTGGTTTCAGGCAAGAAATTTTGGAAGAAAGCGAGCTTGACCTGGGCTATGATTTTAGTGCTTTTGCCAACAACAGCAACCCCCTGCTTTTTAGCGACCCGCAAATGCGGATCGAAATCAACAACTCCTTCGGCATCCCTCTTTCCGGCGAGTTCAATGCTACCGCAAGGGGCCAATTTGGCGGCGAAGCAAGCCTGAACCCGCCGAGGCTGGAAATAGGCTACCCTAGCCTGGCCGAGGCAGGGCAGTCGGTAGAAACCATTTTGGCGGTGAACAAAAACAACTCGGATATCGTCGGTTTGCTGGCCGTTTACCCCGAGCTTATCAGGTATGAAGGCACGGCCACCATCAATCCAGAAAGTGACCCCTCCATTTTGAATTTTGTGAATTCGGACAGCCGCCTCACTGCCGCTGCCGAGTTCGACCTTCCTTTTAAATTCAGGACGCAGGGCATCTTTTACAGGGACACCATGGACGCCCCCGACCTTAACCTCGACAACGGCGACATTACAATAGACAACATTGACAGCGCGCATATCAAAATATCGTACGAGAACGGGCTGCCGCTGGAATCCACGCTCCGCCTTATTGCCTATGACGGGCTTGGCAACGAGACGCTTGTTGTGGAGGGTGTAAAGTTCGAATCGGCGGAAGTCAACGGGCAGGGCAGGGTGACCGGTACAGGGGTGGCAAGCGGGGAACTGGTGGTGCCGCTTACTTCGCAACAGCTCCATTTTTTGAACGATGCCTTGCAGTATATTTTTGAAATAAAAATGCAGACCTCGGATGGCGGGCAAGTGCCGGTAGCTATTTATACTAACTACCGGGTGGAAATGGGTTTTGGGATTTTTATGGCTTATACTAAAAAGTAAGGCGTCGGGCAATAAATATAGGACGCTTAAAAAGGCCAAAACAATAATTTGCTGAATTATTGTTTTGGCCTTTTTTGCCTCAGTCCGTTTCGATAAAACGCTTTTCAAAAACATATCTTTTCCCATAAAAATTATAAAAGAAAATAATGGCGTTCACCAATATTTTGGCGAACCAGTGATATTCATTTAAAAATGGTATTTTCATAAAAAAAGAAAATATAGTGGCGTTCATGGCCCAGCCGCCCGCCGATACGAGCATGGCCAAAACAAATGTTTTGCGCAGCCCCCTTTTCATCGAAAAGATATATTTTTTTTGGAGCATAAAATTAAATACCACACCAAAAGGATAGGATATAAAATTGGCCAATGTTTTTTGCAGACCGAACTGCAATAAAATAAAATATAAAATATAGTCAACAGCAGTCGCAGTGGCCGAAGCAGTGGCATACTTTGCTTTTAAAATAAATAATTTTTTTAATTGCGAAAGGGATAGTTTCATTGCTACATTGTTTCATTGCTACATTGCTACATTGCTACATTGCTACATTGTTTCATTGTTTCATTGAAAATACGAGCCAGTATCGGCTATTCTATTAAAGGATAAAATTGGTTGAGCTAATCAATTTTTCAAAACAGGATTCCTAACAGCAATGGAGCAATGGAGCAATGGAGCAATGAAACAATTCACCCCATTTCCTTTTCAAAAAATGCCCGCACCTCCAGCCAATTGTTTGCCCGCGCAAAACGGGTTTCGGCAATATTGTGGGAGGCGGTATATAGCAGTCCTTTGCCATTGAATTTTTCCAGGTTTTTTACGTGGTCGTCAATCATATAGTCTGCTTGGACGATGCTTTTGTCGCCGCAGAAAACAATGTTTTTCCAATGGATGAACGGGAAATGTTTTTGCATCCAGTCGCGTTTGTCGGCCAGCGAATTACGGAATTCCATGGCTGCGCTCACCACGAATATATCATAATGCCCGAGCAGCCACTGCACTACTTCTCGGCTGTTTTCCATAACGGGCAGGTCGGCAAAAAAACCGGGTTCGTGGAGGTAGTCGCGGATATGTGCGGCACCGGGCAATTGGTATATTTTTTTCCCAGAAAAATCTTTTTTCGAAATAGGCGCGCCGAGGTCTTTTTCATAATAAGCGAGGAATTTTGGGGTCACATCGGCGATCACTTCGTCCATGTCTAGGGCGATGCGTTTGCGGGGTTTATTATTTGTTGAATTCTTTTCCATTTTCATTTATTCTTCTTCTGATTTGTCTTTCAATGCTTGTTCCCATTCGAACAGTTCGTGCATCTTTTTTTTCAATAATTCTTTGTCAAACAGCCGGGTCGAATAATCGGCCACCGCAGTTCCGACTACTGTGAACTGACGGACTGACGGACTGCGGACTGACGGACTGCGGACTGATCACCCATTCACTTGGTTCATCGCAAAAGCCAGTTTCAAAGTCCCAAAAGCCTTCACCCCTTCCGCTGCTTTTTTTATGATTTCGGGCAATTTTTCCGCCTCTTCCCCCGACCATTTTCCCAGCACATAATCCACCTGCCGGCCTTTCGCAAATCCGTTGCCGATGCCGATGCGCAGGCGGGCGTAGTTATTGCCGCCGGTCATTTGGTCAATGTCTTTGAGGCCGTTGTGGCCGCCGTCCTTGCCTTTGGCGCGCAGGCGCATTTTGCCGAAAGGGAGGTTGAGGTCGTCGAGCACCACGAGGAGGTTTTCCTTTTTGATGTTCTTTTTGGTCAGCCAATGGCGCACGGCTTTTCCGCTGCGGTTCATATAAGTGGAGGGTTTCAAAAGGACAAATGTGCGGCCTTTGTGCTTGAATTCGGCGAGGTCGCCGAGCGTATCGTTTTTGAAAACAACGCCAAATTCTTTGGCCAAACAGTCCACCACTTCAAAGCCGATGTTGTGGCGGGTATCGTCGTATTCGGGGGCCATGTTGCCGAGGCCCGCAATGAGGTACTTCATTGGATCAGGTGCTGGTTTCGTAAAAAACCGTTTTAATATTTTTGAATAAAAAGGCATGTTTCAGTCGGCAGTCCGGCAGTCTTCAGTTTGAGCGCAGCGAAATCCCGAATTCCTGTCTGCCGACAGGCAGGCACTTCGGGACCACAGTCTGAACCGTTCATTGGTGGACAGCTTGTGGAATACAAAACTGCTAATGAAGTGCAAAGGTAAAGAGCTCTGCAAATACCTTTTAGTTTGAAATATAATGTTTAATCGTATCATTTTAATCCCTCAAGGTAGATGGCTCAATCTGTTAACCCGTCTCCGTGCCCTTCCAAAAGAGGGGGAATTATGCACAGCATCCCTTTGGGAATCCCCCCTCTTTTGGAAGGGCACGGAGACGGGTGCCAAATTCCAGTATAAAAAAAATAAGCGTCGAAGCATTTAGTCCAAAAAAAAAACAAACTTACCTTGACTCATTAAAATGACACGTTTAATCCTACTTTTAGGCCAGCAAATCAATGAAACAATGAAGCCCCCGAGACATTTGTGAAGGCACGAAGCAATGAGACAATGAATCAATGAAAAAACTCACCGACATACTTTATTCTTTCCCGTTCCAGTTGCTCATTTTGCACCTGCGGAGCAACCTGTTGCTCATCTTTACCTGGGTGCTGCTGGCCTTGACGGTAACGGGGAATTTTGGCGGGAAGTTCGGGCTGCGGTATTTGTTCCTGGCGCCGGAGTACATGGGGAGGGTGGGGTTCTGGAGTTTTTTTTATTTGGGCATCGGCTTCGGGGCATTGGTGATGAGCTGGAACCTGACGACCTATATTTTGAGTGCTTTCCGCTTTTCTTTTTTGGCCTCATTGGGGCGGCCTTTCACCAAATTTGCGATGAACAACATGGTGGTGCCGGCGGGGTTCACCATCCTGTTTTTGTATTGCCAATTTATTTTTGGAACTGCTTATGAACTGAAAAGCACGGCGGAAGTCCTCTGGAACAGCGTCGGTTTCCTGACGGGTTTTGCCTGCCTTGTTTTGTTGGTTTCCTTGTATTTCAATTACACGAACAAAGACATTTTCACATTGATGGGCAGGGGCAAAAAAAAAGGGGGCAAAGACAACATTGCCCCGCGCAAAGACGACCTGCCCATCCTCGAAAACATCCGCCTCAACCGCAACCAATGGCGGGTGGACACTTATTTGACCGAGACTTTCCGGCCCCGCTTGGTGCGCAGCGTGGCGCATTACGACCCCAAATTGCTGCTGCGGGTGTTTCGCCAAAACCACCTGAACGCACTGGTGGTGCAACTGTTCACCTTTATTGTCCTCATCATGCTGGGGGCCTTCATGGACCGGCCTGCCCTGCGCATCCCCACGGGGGCCAGCATCTTCCTCTTGGCTAGCGTTATGATGGCCATTGCGGGGGCTATTTCTTATTGGTTCGACAGGTGGCGGGTGACGGGTATTTTGGTGATGGTTTTTTTGATAAACATGCTGACCCGCAATGATTTTTTCCACCACAACAACAAGGCATACGGGCTGGACTATGGGGTGAAACCGGCTGCTTACGAGCCGGACAGCCTGCGGGTTTTTACCAGCCCACAAAATGTAGAAAAGGATAAACGGGCGACCGTTTCCATTTTGGAGAACTGGAAGAAGAAGGTGTCGAAAAACGGCCAGAAACCCAAAATGCTCTTATTCTGCGTGAGCGGCGGCGGACTGAAATCGGCGGCCTGGTCAACCCTCGTCCTGCAGACTGCCGACAGCATCACGGGCGGCCAGTTCATGGACCATACCGCCCTTATTTCGGGGGCCTCGGGCGGCATGATCGGCTCCACTTATTTCAGGGAACTGAGCCTCCGTAAAAAACTCGGCGAGAAGGTCAATCTTTATGACCGGGAGCATATCCATACCATTTCGCAAGACCTGCTCAACCCCATTTCCTTTGCCATCGTCACCAACGACCTGTTCTTGCCCTGGGCGACCTTCGAGGCAGGCGGCCACCGCTATAAAAAAGACCGGGGCTACCTTTTTGAAAAAGCCCTCAACGAGAACACCAAGGGCCTGCTCAACAAGGCCGTCGGCGACTATGCCCAACCCGAACGGGATGCCCTTGTCCCGATGGTTTTCATTACCCCTTCCATCGTCAACGATGGCCGCCGTCTGGTCATTTCGGCGCAGCCGGTAGCCTATATGATGGTAGAGCCTGCGGGGGTCGAAATGCCCGGTTCGATACAAGTTGATGCGGTGGACTTCGGGCAGATGTTCAAAGCGCAAGGGGCTGAAAACCTGCGCTTTACGACCGCCCTCCGCATGAACGCCACCTACCCTTACGTGCTGCCCAATGTCTTCCTGCCGAGCAGGCCGAGCATCGAGGTTTTGGACGCAGGGTTCAGGGACAACTTCGGCCTGAAATCGGCCACCCGTTTTGTCACTGTTTTCAAAGACTGGATAAAGGAAAACACGGGCGGGCTGGTCTTTGTCATCGTGCGCGCCTTCGACCGGAAGCATTCGGTCGTGACCACCAAAAACCAGGGCGTTTTCGAGACCATCCTCAACCCGCTCGGCATAGCGTTCAAGGTGATGGACCTGCAGGACTATGAGCACGACAATGACCTGGGCTTCCTTTATTATATGTTCGGCAAGGAAAATTTCGACATTGTGCGGTTCACTTATATACCGAGCCAGTTTATGAAAGATTCGCCGATCTCTTTTTACCTGACCGAAAGGGAGCGCAACGATATCCTGGAAGGGATGGGCACGGAGGAGAACAGGAGGAACATGGAGAAATTGGTGGAGGTGCTGGAATGAGGGCAACTTGTCTCTTTTGAGAAGCGGGTCGTACCTCATTGTGCCCACCAATACGGTACAGACATCGAGAGCTGCGCAATCAAGGGTTTTGTGATCCCTGCGGCCGCTATTTTTGATGAGGCGGTCAATTCGCAAGTGCTGCAAAAATTATTGGATGACGGTGGAAAATAGACAGCACTGAAACTACCGCAGCCACATCCCAAAAGGCCTGCCCCTTCCCTTCTCCGCATTTTTCCGGCTCACATTTCTTTTGTTGGACTGCAATGCCTACATTTGGCCGCTACTCTCGCACCATATGATATACTTTATTCTGAAATTGAAAATTGAGAAATCAGGAATTCATAAACCTTGATTATCAATTATTTAGGATAGCGTGAGTTTCCAAATGCTTATTTTAGGATAAAGTCTGATCTCAATAGAATTTTTCTTGCCACAAAATGCCAGCAAACCATAGTTTTGAACAAGCTTGGAGTGTCCCGGTTTCGGTACATTTACATTCACCTGAAACATCTGTAATGAAAGCCATTATTGTTGACGATGAGCAACAAAGCCACGAGGTACTAAAAACATTGCTGGAACAAAGCCACCCCGACATTGAAATAACCGCTTCCGGTTACAGTGTAGAGGAAGGCCTCCGGCTGGCCGCTGCACAGCAGCCTGACCTTGTTTTTTTGGACGTCGAAATGCCGGACGGCACTGGCTTCGACCTGCTCGAAAAAACCGGCGAACCCGACTTCCACGTTATTTTTATCACCGCCCACAACAAATACGCACAGGACGCCATCCGCTTCGGCGCCCTCTTTTTCCTGCTCAAACCAATAGACTCCGAACTGCTCGGCCAAGCACTGGTCAAAGTGCGGCAAAAACAGGCCGAAAAAGCGACCATCGAACAATGGCGCCTCGCCTATGAAGCCTTCCAACAGTTCCAACAACAACAACTGCCCAAACGGATGACCGTCTCCACGATGGAGGGCATCCACTTCGTCCCCGTCAATGATATCATCCGGTTTAAGGCCGACGGCAATACCACCGATATTCATATCAATGGCCGGAAAAAACGGTTGATCGCTTCGGTGAACCTCGGGGAGTACGTACACCAGTTTGAGGCCTACCCCAATTTTATGCGGGTACACCGCTCGCATTTGGTGAACCTTGACTTTGTGGCCATGTACTCCCGCGCAGACGGTGGGTACCTGGTGATGAAGGACGGGGCAGAGGTGGGGGTGTCGCGGAAGTTCCGGGAGGAACTGTTGCAGCGGCTGGGGGCATACTGACAGGGGGCATTTCATTTTGTCGCTTTTGCCTCCTCGGCCCTTAGTCCCCAACAGGGGAAACTCCAAACCACTGCGACATGCACCCACTGACAAAGCATTGGTTGGTTGAAACAGGGTGTTTGTTTGTCAAGACCTAACATTTATTGATGGATGGGGAATCCCATGAAGCAGTATTGTTACCTTTAGGCAATTTATAAAACGAAATCAAAGCTGAACCTATTTTTTCACTACCTGCCCGGGGGCTTGGAGCTATACCGCATAGAATGGGAAAAGGCCTGGCCTGGGCAGTGTACTAAAACCCAATATCATGGCATTCACAACCTTAGCTGAACTGCAACCAATTGACAGCCCTGTTGCTGGCAACGGGAAACTAGCCAAATGGACGGCCGAAAACGATGCCTCCTGCCCCAGCCCCCACTACCCGGAAGACATCATCCTGCTTACCAATGAAAAAGATTATGACCCGGCCCAGGGCATAAAAAAGTACAAGGCCAAGTTCTGGGACTTTGAAAAACCGGTCTGGGTAGGGCATAAAGCCGACGGCTCCGTCCTCGAAACCATGATTATATTAAGGTGCCCGCCTTTTCACCCTCCCAACGGCGGCGGCCCTTCCGTATTTTTAAAGCAAATAGACAAGCCGCCCCCAGGCAATATTGTGGACGCCGATGATGCTTACTGCAAATGAGGAAGGGCGGAGCAATCAACCGCAATGGAAAATGCCGCCGCCTTAATATTCTGCAAAAAACAAAAGCGTATTAGTTCTACTTTGACACTTTATATTTTCACTAACCTTCAGCCGGGGGTGGACGGACAAATACAGGAGGGCTTTAGCCCCAATTTACCTGATATTTGGGGCTAAAGCCCACTTGTTTCTTGCATTTATTCCCCCGGCTGAAGCCGGGGGTTAGTGAAAAATTCCAAAGTGCCAAAGTAGAATTAGGAACGTGTATGAAACCATGATTGTCCAAAAAAGGGACAGCCATTACAGGACATGGCGCAAGGGCTTTGGCCATTGCACATCAGCATTCGGATATCCATCCACATTTATTCACAAAATGGCACTGTGGGAATTTGTGTGGGTTGGAAAGAAAAATTGAAAATTTTCCTTTCCAACCCCAACCTACACTAAGTCTCATAGTGGCCACAAAATAATCAACCAAAATGGCAAACAATAATCATAAAGCAGGGCAATACACCCCCCCTCATACCAACCAGACATTCGAAGAACTGATGGCTGCACCGCCCATCCATTATAAAGAAAAAAAATTTGGCCGCCTGCTCAACGACGCACAGGCGAACATACTCCGCCACCACCGCAGCACCTACTCCGCCTGCATTTTTATTTCAATAAAAGAAAAGGAAAAAAGCAAAGCAGCAGCGTGGATATCGGAGCTTGCAAAGGCGGGTTTTTTTACCAGCGCATATCAGCAGTTTGAAGACCGGGCAAATGATATATACGCGGTCAATTGCCTCTACCTCACAAGCGAAGGGTACCAGGAACTGGACATTGAAAAATACGCCCCGGCTAAAAATGAATTCCCGGCTTTTTGGGAAGGAATGGAAAACAGGACTTCCTTCGACAAAAGATACCTGGACGAAGGCATGAACAAATTTGGTCAAAACAGTAGCCCCCTCCACGCCATGCTGCTGTTGACAAATGACGATGAGCAGGAACTGAAAAATTCTTTGAACGAGGTCATCAATACCGGGGGAATAAATATTGGCGGCAATATATTGAAAGTGCCGCCGCTCCATAAATGGGCCGACTATTATATACAGCCAGGTTTTATAAAAAGGAACGCCAAAGGAAAAGCCGTCGAATGGTTTGGGTATGTGGACGGGATCAGCCAACCGAAATTTTTCCCGAACCCGGTTCACTTTGAATACCGCAATGCAGACCTCTCCAATTTAAATACCGTCTTTGTAAAAGACAAAGGAGGAAGCCCATTTGGCGTCGGGAGTTTTTTGGCCTTTCTCAAACTGGAGCAAGATATTGCCGGTTTTAATAAAATGGTAAATGCTGTAAAGGACAAAATCAACAATAAAAACAAGGCCCTTGCCGGTGCCTATATAATGGGGCGCTTCAGGGATGGCACCCCGGTAACTTTGTCCGATGCGCCAAGTGGCAATCCCGG
Source organism: Bacteroidota bacterium (assembly GCA_011321935.1). Taxonomy (GTDB): domain Bacteria; phylum Bacteroidota; class Bacteroidia; order Chitinophagales; family Saprospiraceae; genus UBA6168. The sequence goes on from DROJ01000106.1 coordinate 14,735, forward strand.
CAACGGATTTGACTACCATAATATATTCAGGAAAAAAGACCATGAATATTATAACGACAAGAACGGCACCCGGTGCCCGTGGCATGCCCATATCCGCAAAGCCAACCCGCGCATGAACGGCGACGGCAATGGGGACAATTGGGAACTTAAAAAGATTGTGAGGAGGGGCATTTTATATAATGATGGCAACAAACCCAAAGAAGAGGAACCGGTCAAAGAGAAGGCCAATGATATGTGGGACAAAAAAGACAACTTGTGGAACGAAAAAGACAACTTGTGGGGCGAGAAAGATAAGCCAAGAAATGTGGGCATGCTCTTTATGTCTTTTCAGGCGAGCATCCAGTACCAGTTTGAACATATACTGACTTGGCTGCACGGAAACAAGACCGGCAAGACCATCACCGGCAAAGACCCCCTGACCGGTACCCGGCATTTGATGAACCCCCCGCTTGCATATCCAAAATCGTGGAACACAAAAAGCAATAAAAACAAGACCCCGGTGAAGTTCTCCGAGCCTTGCGTAAGGCTGAAGGGGGGCAGCTATTTTTATGCGCCCTCATTATCGTTCTTAAAAAACGTGGCGCGGTACAGCCGCCCCGCCATCCTAAAAGGCCCGCTCCCGGCCATAGCTAAAATTGCCAATGCGCCATTGGCAGTGGATGACGGCAAATACCCCTTGCCCGCCCTCCGCCTAAAAGTATAGAAATACCGTTTCAATTCAGGAGGTGGTTTCAGATCATCTCCTGAACCATTTTTTCTCTCGGACAAAGTGTATGCAATATATCCCGGTTGACCATGGAAAGGGATAGGCCTCAATATGTGCTTACCAAGCATCCGCTCAAAACCGGATGCCGCAGGCACGTTCCGATAACCGAGGATATATATCCTTGGTCGCCGGAACGTGCCTGCGGTATTTTGAGCGGATGCCTTTCCGATATATTTTTGAATTAACAACCAAGTTGTTATATATTGAGCGGCCTTAGGGCATGGGCAAAACCTGCCGGTATGTGGCCCAATATATTCAAACCACAACAAGGCATACAATTGATGCTTGATTTATTGAACAATAAATTGAAACGGTTCATACTGTTTTGTTCCTTTTTTGCTTTTTGTGCAACCGAGGTTTTTCAACAACAGCCCCCTGCGCTGTGGTTCCACCACCTTGGCACGGAGCAGGGCCTTTCCAACCCGGTCAATTTTTATGTTTTTCACGACAGCGAAGGTTTTGTGTGGATCAGTTCGACGGCGGGCCTGAACCGGTACGACGGGGACAAGGTGAAACAATACCACCCCAACCCAGAGGATTCCACTTCCTTGATCGGCGATAATATCCAGAGCAATTTTTTTGAAGACCGTAAAAAAAACATTTGGTTTTCGACCGGCCAGGCCATCCATTGCTACCAGCGCGACCATGATAATTTCGAGCATTATTATTTCAGGGACAGTCTGGGCAATTATATCCGCGACGATTTCCATGTTTTTTACCTGGAAAAAGACCGGTATATATGGGTCAAGGTAAATACAGATGTTTATCGGATAGATACCCATAATTGGGACAAAAAATACAGGCCTGTATTTAAAACCAATTTTATCAGGAGTTCGGTCGGTTTGGACAAGGCCGGCAACCTCCAATATATATTTTCCTATTATAGCTGGAAGGATGACGGGCTGGAGTATTATGCCATAGACAATGGGGAAGTAATAGAAAAGGGCAAAAAATTTGGCGGGGAAGCGCTGGTGTATGACCTGTTTTATGAAAATGAAA
>DROJ01000107.1 GCA_011321935.1 Bacteroidota bacterium
CTCCACTTTTATTGGTTCAAAAATGCCGGTTGTCATGAAGGGGCAGGTGCCGTCGCCGATCACGAAGTCATCGTAATAAGAGGTGACATCATCGGCTGCAGGATCCATGGCGAGGTCGAAGAAGATGGTCAGCGTTTGGTACTGGGCATCGTCGGGTGCATCGGAAAAGTCAAAGGTCAGTTCTTCCCATTCGTTGACCAAAGTGTTGGGCACCGAGAGTTCGATATTGTCGGCGCCGGTGGCCGAGGCTTCCACTTTCATGGCAAAATTGCCGATGTGGTCCATCAATACTTTGGCTCGGATGGTCTTGTTGCCGCCAAATTCGATGGGCGCGCCGAGGGCCGCAAAAGCCCCGGCAAAGGTGGCCCCGTCGTTGGCTTTTGTGAACTGGCCCACTTTGCCGCTGTCGTTGATGCCGCTGGGGTTGGGGTTGTCCACCACTTTCAGCCTGTTGTCTTCGGCCTCGATGTGGCCGTTGGCAAAATACTGGAAATTGCCGATGGTGCTGTTGAAAGTTTCGTGGTCGTTCACGCAGCCTGCATAGTTGATCCGCTTCCATTGCACGTTGTCAATGAAGTAGAGGTCTTCCTCGGCAGGCAGTTGGCCGCCGTTGAAAAAGACGACGATGCGGGCATGGTCTTCCCCGGCATGGTCGCTGAAATCAACGGTGTAGTCCACCCATTTTTCCGTTTCGGCCACGTCCATCCACACCTCGACGGCAGGGGAAGTTCCGCCTTCCAATTTGAACAAAAGCGGCACGGCGAGCGGCGACCAAATCTTGATGTTGAACTGGTTGAAAACAGCCAAGTCCCATGAACCGCCACTCTCGAAACCGAGCGCCGACCACTCATCGAGGGGGTCTTGGTACCGGCCCACCGTAGAGCTTCCGTTTTCTGGCGAGACATCGGGGTTGTCCACCACGGAAAGGCGGTCGGCACCTGCGCCGTAGGCCACGTTGCGCTGGCATTCGTAATCATCCAAAACAGTGGGGATGGGCAGTACGCCCTCGCAGGGGTCAACGGTGCTCATGCCCTGCGCCAAATTGTCGAACATATAAGAGGTGCCGGGCGCGGCCACCCCTGCATCGAACAAAATGTTGACGCGCTCGAAATCGGTGATATCGTTGAACTCCTCGAAGTTGAATTCCAGTTGCACCCATTCCATCGTCGCTGGTATTTCACGGGTCAGTTCCTTGTTGCCCTGCGTTGCGCTGACCAGTTGCATGGTCACGTTTTCCGAACCTGCGGGGGCGCGTACCTGCAAGTTGAGCTGTGGCTCGGTGGAGAGGTCGAGGCCGTTGGGAAGGAAGGCCGAAAGGGTGCTGAAGGCGGCGTCGCCTTTGGTGTAGCGGCCCACGTTGGGGCTGTCGTTGATGCCCGATTGGTCGGGGTTGGCCATCACGCCGTCGAAAGTGCCGTGGTTGGCCATGTCGCCGTTGAGGGGCTCCCAGCCGAGGTTGGCGCCGTTTTCAAAATCTTCGAGGCCTACGGCGGGTGCGCCTTCGGCAAATGAAATATCGTCGATGTAATAAATGTCGCCTGCCTCGGCCAATACGCCCGCATTGAAGAAAATAGCAATCCGTTTGTGGTTGGCATTGGCCTGTGCGCTGAAATCAGCGGTGTATTCCACCCAGGTTTCCGTGTCGGTCACGTCCATAAAAATTTCCGCCGCAGGCGAAACGCCGCCTTCCAGTTTGAAGAGTACCTGCCCGGTCTTTGGCGCCCATATTTTGGCCTTTACCTGATTGTTGACAGAGAGGTCGAGCGCGCTGTTGTAGTCAATGACCAATGCCGACCACTCATCGAGGGGGTCTTCGTACTGGCCTACCATGCTGCTGGTGTTGCTGCCCGTGGGGTCGGGATTGGCCACTGGCATGATGATGTCCCAGCCGCCTCCGTAAGTGGCGTTGCGCTGGCACTCGTAGTCGTCCACGATGAGGGGGTCGGGGGCAGTGCCGGCGCATGGGCCGGCGGCGGTGGCCATGATGTTGTCGAATAAATAGGTGTCGCCGCTGTCCTCGGTGCCGGGGTCGAAAAAGATGATGATCTTGGTGATGGTGGTGAAGGCTGCCGCTGCGCTGAAATCAAAATTATAGCGCTGCCAGACGTTGGTGTTGGCGATGTTTTTTGTCATTTCGATGGCCTCTCCGTCGCCCTCTAATTTCAGCAAAACCTGCGTGGCCACGGGGGCATAGACATCAATGGAAAACTGGTTCATGGTACTCAAATCCATTGCCGGGTCAACGAAGGCAATGAGCAGGCTGAAGGCGTGCATATCGGACTTGGTATAGGAGCCGACCTTGGCGCTGCCGTTGACAGCGTTGGGGTCGGGGTTGTCAATGACGCCGTTGAAAATGCCGTCGCCGAAGGGGTTCCATTCGAGGGGCGTTGCCTCAAAATCTTCGTAAACGACTTGGGAAAATGCCAAGCTGAAAAATACAACTGGCAAAGCGAGGGTAAGTAGAAATTTTTTCATGTTGAATACTTTTTTAGTGAAATGAATTTGGCTTTGAGGTGACGCCTTTGGGCGGGGAGTGCGGGGGGAAAGGCGTTGCCTCAATCCCCCGAGGCAACGCCTTTCCTCCCGCTCGCCCCGCCCAAAGGCATCACCTCGTCACCTCAAAATCAAGGCTTTTTTCACGGCAACACCTCCCGGCGTTGTCAGGCGCAGGAGGTAGAGGCCGCAGTCCAATGTTGCGGTGTCCATTTGAAAATCGTGCTTTCCGGTAACTGTTTTTTTTATAAAAAAAACGTCTTTCAATTTGCGGCCGGTGAGGTCGAGCAGTTCCATTTTTACATTTTCTGAATTTTTAAAAAATGCCAGTTCAATGGTCAGTATATCAGTTGCAGGGTTTGGGAAAAGATGTATGTCCATATTTTCCAAAACCATTTCATCAATGCCCGTGACAAAGGTGCTGTCGGTTTCAAAACCTATTTCATCGAGTGCATTTTGTATTTCCGGGTTGGCCATAAAGCAGTCCCAGAGCAGCCCCGTCCGGTAGTTTTCGATCATGCCGATAATGGGCCCTTGGTCAATGGCGAGGTAAGAGGAAGCGAACCAGTTTTCGTCCAAATTAAAGGCATCGTAGAAGCCGTATTTTCCCCAAAGCTGCCCGCCCATTTCGCGGTAAAAATGTTTGAGCGCAGCGATGGATTGCCCTGGCGTATAGGGCATGGAGGAGAGGGCGGCGGTGGGGGCGATGGTGCCGTTGTCCCTTGCCGGGGTAGGTTCGTGAGCAAGGTAGCCGAAGGGGTCGTCGGAGGCGGTAAGACCCCAAGAGTTGCTGCTGTATCCATCGTGGTTTTCCGGGTTTTCGATGCAATATGCCCGGTTGATGAGGGTATGGTAAACGGCGTTGTTAAAATAATTTGCGTAAGCGTCTTTTTTATAGCGGGGGTCGAAGCCGAGGTAGGAATAATGCTCGAAAAAAAGCGGCCCGCCGCGGTTTGGGCCGACCTCCAGCGGGTAGCCGAAAAAGGTGCCGCCGTTGGTATAGCTGCCGCCTGCCCAGCCGTCGTGGTAGAGGTTGGTGGGCAGGGCGAAGGTGGGCGAGGCGATGGCAAGGATGTAAACAACCTGCGCCTCGTTGAAGCCCCTGACCTCGTGGTTGATCTGCCAGCCGAAATTGGGAGACCAATGCCAGAACAGCACATTTTGTACGCCCTTCCGGTACCAGTTCCACTCGACCGTTTCCCAGAGCTGGGTTATTTTTTCCCGCAGGGAAACCTCGTTTGCGGCATTGCCGCTGATGCACTCACGGGCGGTGAGCAGTCCCTGCACGAGGAAGGCCGTTTCGACCAGATCGCCGCCGTCGTCGAACTCGCTGAAAGGGATGACCGCGCCCGTTGCGCCGTTCATCCAATGCGGCCAAGCACCGTGGAAGCGGTCGGCGGTTTCGAGGAAATTCACGATTTTCAAAAGCCGCCCTACCCCTTCTTCACGGGTGATAAAACCCCGCTCGATGCCGACCAAAATGGCCATGATGCCAAAACCTGAACCGCCCGATGTGACCGTGCTGGTGCTGTTCCTTTCCCTCGCCATGCCGGAAACGGGGTGGGCAAAATCCCAGAAATAACGGAAGGTGTATTGCTGCACCATGGTCAGCAGTTCGGCGTCGGTCATTTCAAAAGTGGCGGCTTGCGCCAAATTGGAAAAACCGCTTTCCTCGCCGCTGTTGTTTTTTGCGGTGATTTTATATTCAAAGGCCCGGTCATGTTCGCCGATGAAGTCAATGGCGGAGTCGTTGAGCTTGCCGACAAATTTTAAGAATTCAAAACCGCCGCCATTTTCCGAACGGTAAATGCGGTAGCCGCTAAGGCCGGGTTCGGCATTTTTGTTCCAATGAAGTTCGATGTGGCTGTCGTAGCCGTCGGCGCTGAGGTTGGTGGGCGGGGCAGGTTGGGCGGCCAATGAAAAGGCGAAAAGCAGCACTAGGCCAACCGCCAATACCGGGGAGAAGATCGGCAAGGGAAAGCTGTCCGGTGCTTGTTTCAATAATTTGGGCATAGTGAGGGTTTGCAAAAAATAATTTTGAAATGCGGTCGCTAATGCCCAACAAAGTTGGTGGGATTGGGCTGCGTTTTCCTAAAAAACGACCTCACTATTACTACGCCAATGCGGGAAATCAGGTGAAAAGCAAAATTTATTTTCAAAACCTGAAAATGCTTGGAATCAAGCTTGGGGAGCAGGGAAAAATAACTTGCCAAACAGGATTGGACACTGATTGAACAGATTGAACTGATTTTCACTGGTTTATTAGATGCGGCAAATAATCTGTGAAAACCTGTTCAATCAGTTCAATCAGTGTCCAATCCTGTTTGGTTTTTTCAGCGTTCCTAATCAATAACCGACGATTGGCTTTTGGAAGAATTATCTAAAACTTTTCACTCCAAACCTGCCGCTTGCCGCTTTTCTAAATCATCAGCATCTGTTCAGCTTTCGCAGAATTCTCGAACATTTCAGAAGGCAGGTTTGCTTGCTTCTCGTCCTTTTTCAAGAAGGCCACGATACCCAGGTAAAGCTTTTCATAGTGCCGGATATTCAGGTTGGATTGAATCAGTTTGGCTGCCAGTTCTTTGTACAAGAGCCGCTTTTTGCGCTGAAACTGCTTCTCCATCATCCCGTCCATGGGGTCTTTTCCGGCAGAAAGCACCCGTAGGAGTTGGCCATTGTTTTCTATTTCCTGAATAATGGATTTTATTTCGTTGATGGCCTGTTTCATTATTGCTTGCAAAAGTTTTTATTCCCCAAAAATAATAAGAAACTTCAAAATGCACACTCACCGCAACCTCCCCCGTTGTCGCCAGTGTTAAACGAGCTTTAGCGAGGTGCCATCCCGAAGTCAGTTCGGGACAACAACTGCGAAGGCTTGAAACAACGGATTGCCAAAGCCGCCATGTTTACATGGCTGATTTGGAAAATCCGCGCTACCTTTTTAATACCCCATCATAAACTCCACCAAGTTCCCATCCGCCGGCAGCCCCAGTTTTTTGCGCAGGCGGTAGCGTTTGTTCTCCACCCCTCGGACGAAGATGTGCAGCAGCGGCTTTACAGGTCTCTTTTTCACCAAACCCGCGCCATGCAGTCATGCAGTTTTATTGATATGTTTCAAGACAATCACACCGGCCGGGGAGGTAGCGGCTTCCACTGTCACCCTCACTTTCCAAAAAGCCTTGACCACGCGGTTCATCATTTTGGCAGGTACAAAAAGAGAATAGATTTTTTGGTTTTCGTCGTCCTTGATGGTTATTTTACTGTCATCGGCATTCGCTTGGGTGAGGATGCCCCTGATTTGCAAATGCCCGTTCGTTTTGCCCGGAGATTGGGCTTTTCGGACAAGTTCGGCAATTTCGTCCAGTTCTTTTTTGATAAAAGCAGGTGGGTTTTCAGAAAGGCAAAGAGCCGTCAGCTTTTCTGCTTCAAGGTAGTCTTGGGCTTTATATGCCAAAGCAGCTGCACTGCGCAAGAGGATGAACCTCGACAAGGTATCGGTCTCGTCCAAAGGTGTCTGAACAGCAGCAATGCGCTCCAGTTCAAAGGCTTTTTGAAAAAACGTCTTTGAAGTGTCCTTGTGCCCTTTGGCTAATGCGACATCTGCAAGGACGCTTAATTCCGATGCCGCTTGGTGCATTGCTTCTATGGTATTCATTTGAAAATAATTTTTGATTTTGGTGTATCGAACTCTACAACAATGATGAGTCCCGGAAGGTTGGTTTCATCCGAAGGTTCCATCTGGTTTCTTTTCAGCCGAATTCTTGCAGCCATCGAATTGCCCTTGTGAGGCGGTCAATATAAGTATGGGATGTACCTGATGTTCATCGAGTACCCCCTCAATACCCCATCATAAACTCCACCAAGTTCCCATCCGCCGGCAACCCCAGTTTTTTGCGCATGCGGTAGCGTTTGTTCTCCACCCCTCGGACGGAGATGTGCAGCAGCGGGGCAATTTCTTTGGAGGAGAGGTTCACTTCAGGTAGGCGGCCATACAATTTTGAGGGGGTACAATCTTTAAAAAACGACCTCACTATAACTACTGGTTCGATTCGTAATTAGCGGACTATTTATTTTTTGGTAAATACCACATTGTCAAGGATTTGGCGAACTAATCACTAATCATCTAATTACGAATCACTGCACTACGCCGATGCGGGAAGTCAATAGAAGGTAGAGCGGATTTCCCAATCCGCCACGTTTGCAGGCGGATTGGAAAAACCGCGCTACCTTTGCCAAAGCCTGCCCAGTTTCAGCGACGTTGGCAATAACATTTTTTTTGTACTTTTGTAGAAACTAAATATTTATGACCAGACTGATTCTTGAAATAAAGAACAATCGTGATTTGGCGGTTTTGTTTTCCTTCCTAAAATTACTGGATGTCCGGGTGATACGCAAAGAAGCAACTCCTCCAATTGAGGAAAAATCCGATATAGCTGCTTTCTACCAAAAGCACCTCCTTGATTTGAGCAATTTTAAATTTAACAGGGAAGAAGCACATGAACGATAATATCTTTGTTGACAGTAATGTTTGGCTTTATTTGTTCAGCGAGGAAACAAAGAAAAGGCAAAAAGCCTATGAACTGCTTTCCAAAAAGCATTTCATCAGTACGCAGGTGCTGGCAGAAAATGCGAATGTGTGCCGAAATAAATTCCATCTTGAAATTACGGTAGTAAAGCAACATATCCAGAACCTCCTTTCCAACTGTGACGTGGTGGTAATTCAACCTGATTTCCTCGAAAAGGCTTTGTCCATTTCTGAAAAATATCATTACCGTTTTTATGACAGCCTTATCATTGCAACCGCCCTTGAGGCTGATTGTACTGTTTTATATTCAGAAGATTTGCATGATAAACAGGTGGTTGAGAAGAAACTTACCATTGTTAATCCTTTCCGGGGTTTTTAGTTTTATTCTACTGAACCTTGCTTTTTAGCCTCCCCTCAATACCCCATCATAAACTCCACCAAGTTTCCATCCGCCGGCAGCCCCAGTTTTTTGCGCAAGCGGTAGCGTTTGTTCTCCACCCCGCGGACGGAGATGTGCAGCAGCGGGGCAATCTCTTTGGAGGAGAGGTTCATTTTCAGGTAGGCGGCCAATTGCAGGTCGCCGGGGGTGAGGCCGGGGAAGTCGTTTTTCAGTTTTTTGAAAAAGGATTCATGCACTTGGCTGAAGGTTTTTTCAAAAAGTTCCCAGTCCTGTTCCGAGGTCAGGTTTGTATCAATGACATGCAAAAGGTGCTGGTACGCCCTGCCGGGCAAATGGGCGCCCGGGGTATTTTTGAGTTGTTTGAGTTCTTTTTTTAGCTGGAGGAGTATCTCGTTTTTTTGGGCGAGGCTGATGGTGGAGTTGGCGAGCTGCTTGCTTTTGTTGAGCACGTCCAACTGCAGTTTTTCGTTGTCGGCCTGCATTTGTTGCTCGGTGAGCAGGCGTTTTTGTTCTGCTTCCATTTTCCGTTTTGCCCTTTCGAGGCGTTTTTTATAAAAACGCTGGACCAGCCAAAGCAGGCCGGCGATGCCAAAAAAATAAGCGGATATGGCCCAGCGGCTTTGCGACCAATGGGGCAGCACTTGGAAAGAAAGCGCTGCCTGTTGCTGCCCAAATTTTGCTTCCGCGCGGAAAATGTATTCGCCCGCCGGGAGGTTGAAATATTCCTTTTCCGGTTTTTCTGTCCAGTCCGACCAGCCGTTTTCCAGCCCTTCCAAGCGGTAACGGAACAAGGGCTTTTGGGTGAAAAGCGGCTGATACACGCGGAAGCGCAGCCTGTTCTCGCGGCTTTCCAGTTCTACCGGCCTGCCGCCCATTTCAACGGAGGCGGAAGTGCCGCTGCCGAGTATTTCCATGCCGCTGACCTGTGCCGGCGGCCACTCGGTGGGCGTACTTGCTTCCAATTTGCCGACCTCCAACATGGCGTAGCCGTCGTTCATGCAAAAAAGGTAGCGGCTGCTGTCGAGGGGCAGGATGTTCTCGTAGCCGCCGACCAGCGAAAGGGGCAGTGCAACCGTTTGGCCGCTGCGGTGAAAGGCCACCTCGCCGGGCATGGCCTCAAACCACTCCCCCGCCCTGCCGGGCAAAATGCGCCCGCTGATTTCGCCCAAAGGGCGGCCTGCAAAAAAGCCGTTTTGCGAAAAACGCCCGTCCGCATACCGGTACCAACCATGTCCTGACCTGACAAAAACCTGCCCCTCGGCGGTGGTCAGCCGGAGCATTTTTTCGGAAGGCAACCCCTCGGCGGCGGTCATTTTTTGCAGATAGGAAATATGCGTTTTTGTGCTGTCCAGCAAGACCCGGTGCAGCCCCTCGATGGGGTGCGCCAGCCAGATGGCGTCCCTGCGGTCAATGGCCATTTCGCGAACCGGCCCGAGGAAGCCGTTGACGAGGTGGGAGAATGCCCACTCGCCTTGCAGGTTTTTTTTGAAAATAACCAGATCGGAATAAGTGCCCTGGAGCAGCATTTCCGGCTTGCCGGGCAAAGGCAAGGTGGCCCAGCCGCCGTGTACGTTGGAGATTTTTCGGGCCTTGTTTTTTGCAATGGAAAAAGTGCCGTCGTTGTGGCCGCAGAGGAGCTGCCCGCCGAAAACTTTGAGCTGCCAGACCTGCCCCTGCGTGCCGGGGATGAACCGAAAGCCTTCGCCGCTTTCCGCGCCTTTTTCTTTTTTGTAAAAAACGCCGTGGTTGGTGCCGAGGTAGAGGTGCCCGCCAAAGGAAGCCGCCGTATAAACGGTACCCAGATCGCCTTCGGTGTCGGTGTGGAAGAGCAGCGGGTTTTTCAGGTCAAGGAGGGCGATGCCCCGGTCGAGGCCGAGCCAAAGGTTGCCGCTGCGGTCTTCGAGGAGGGAGAGGACGGTATTGTCGGGCAGGCCTTTTTGCTTGTTGAGGTGGAATATTTTTTGGCCGCTGCGGTCCAGTATGAACAGGCCGTCGAGGATGGTGCCGAAGGCAAGGCTGCCATTGGAAAGGCGGGTGCCTTTGTTCAACTGCTTGTCGCGGAAGGTGGCCTGCAAAGGGGAGGCCCAGGGTTTTGCGCGGCCATTTTCCCAAACAAAAACGCCGTGCTGTTCTGTGCCGATGAGCAGCCCGCTTTTTCCAGAAGGGAGTAGGAACACCACTTTTTTGTCGGCCAAAAAATCCGTCCCTGCCAATAATTGAAAACTGTTGGACAGGCTCAGTTCATAAATACCGCCGTCAATTTTTTGGAACAACAATTTGCCATGCACCTGCTGCAGGAACATGATGTTGCCCGGCGGCTTTAACTTCTTGGCCTGCCCGTTTTTGTATTTGTAAATAGTGGAAAATGATTGGAAATAAACGGCCTGCCCGGCAATGAGGATGTGCCATATTTCCTCCCTTCTTTCCATGCCTCCCTCTACTTTGCCGGAAAGGGAACGGTAGTGAAGTTGATGGACCGGATCCCTTTGCCAAAAGCCGAAGTCGCTGTAAGTGCCCGCGTAAAGGCGCCCGTTTTTGCCAGCGGCGACCGAACGGACGATGTTGTCCCGGCTTTGCCCCGTTACCCCCCACTCGCTGCCGTCGAAGGCAAGCAGGCCATTGGAAGTGCCGAAGTACATGCGCCCACCGGGGGCCTGCGCTATTGACCAGATCTGGTCGTTGATGATGTTTTCATCGGAAAAACGGATGACGCGGGGGGTCTCTTGCGCAGGCAATATTACCGGGAGGGACAAGGCAAGGATGAGGGATATGAGGAGTGTTTTTCGCAAGTGGTTGTATTATGTAGCAAAAATAAAAAAAGTCCGCTTGTTGGTACAGGCGGACTTTTTGTAAAAGGGCTTTCTCATAAAAATGGAAAGACTACCGATTTTCATTTTTCCCAAGATTCCATTATTATGAAAAAGCCCTTTAGGGAACGGGAAATACTATTCAAATCTATAATTGCTTTATTGAGCCAAATACAACTTTTTTATCCTCACCATTGGCCCTGGGCATATAGAACGGTGGCAGTTCATGCAACTCTCTACCATGCCGTGAAACTTCCGTTCGGATTCGCTGCCAGCTTCGGCATTTTTCAAGGCAGCCAATGCAGCGAGATAGGAGTCTGCAAAAACCTTGAATTTTTCGGTATTTACTTTTTCCGGTTGGGTTGCTTCGGAGCTGTGTATTTTCTCGAAACGCTTCAGTACTTCCGGTTTTTCACCAGCTATGATTTGCTCTTTCATCCGCATGGCGTCGTCGAACATCTCCCGCATGAGCAGGGACAGTTCGCTGTCGCCGTTGGGGTTGAGGGGGGCGGGGGCGGCACATTCGGTTTTGCTGCCACTGGTACAAGCAAGTCCAAAAAGAAGAAGGAATATAGAGCAAACAGTTATTAATTTCATGATGAATTATTTTTTGTAAAGCTCTTTAAATAAATATTAAATAAAAAATTAAAAGCCTATTAATTGTTTATTGAAAGCTGTCCAACAGATGATTATTCTCAACCTATAAAGTGACAAATGTCAGATTTCGATGTATGGGGTACTGATAGCTTTGTGTTTGTAAACAGCAAACAAAAAAAGAAACAATGAAAAAACTATTGATTTTAGGAGCAGGTACATCGGGAACTATGATGGCCAACCATTTAAGGAAAAAATTGCCAAACAATGAGTGGGACATAACTATTGTTGACAAAGAAAAAACCCATTATTACCAGCCCGGGTTTTTGTTCCTTCCTTTTGATATTTATAAATCCAAACAAGTAAAAAAATCAATTGATAAATTTATCCCAAAAGGGGTGAACCTGGTCCGGGAACAAATAGACCGTATCAATAAAGACGAAGACCAGGTCATTTTGCAAAACGGAAAAACCCTTTCTTACGATATATTGATTATTGCGACCGGGACAAATATAGCCCCGCAGGAAATAGAAGGCATGTCGGGCAAATATTGGCACAAAGATATTTTTGATTTTTACACTTATAGAGGTGCGAAAAATTTGCGGAATAAATTGCGGGAATGGAAAGGAGGTAAATTGGTGGTACATATATGCGAGATGCCGATCAAATGCCCGGTGGCGCCCCTCGAATTTGCCTTTTTGGCCGACTCCTTTTTTATCAATAAAAATATGCGGGACAAGGTGGAGATAACTTTTGTCACCCCGATGGACGGCGCATTTACCAAGCCAAAGGCTTCCAAAGAACTGAGCTATTTGTTGGAAGAAAAAAACATCAAACTGGTGCCGAACTTTAATATTGAACGGGTGGACGGCGAAAACAAAAAAATAATTGATTACGCCGAACAAGAAGTTGATTATGATTTATTGGTAACGGTCCCTACCAATATGGGCGACGAATTAATTGAACGCTCTGGCTTTGGCGACGACCTGAATTTTGTGCCGACCGACAAAGCGACGTTGCAGACCAAAGTAAAAGAAAATATATTTGCCATCGGCGACGCCACAAATATACCTGCCTCTAAAGCAGGTTCGGTAGCGCACTTCGAGGCAGAAATATTGACCGAAAATATAGTCCGCTATATTGATGGAAAAGAATTGAAAAATAAATTCGACGGCCATGCCAATTGTTTTATCGAGACAGGCCACGGAAAGGCATTGCTCATTGATTTTAATTATACCCACGAACCAGTTCCGGGTTCATTCCCATTGCCGGGCGTCGGCCCATTGCGGCTCTTAAAAGAATCCTATATGAACCACATGGGCAAACTGGCTTTCAGGTGGATATATTGGAACATGCTCATCAAAGGAAAGCACATCCCGTTTGTGACCCCTGAAATGAGCACTGCAGGAAAGGAATTTTAATCGTAACCGTTTTTCCAAATTTGATATAATATTAGGTTTGGAAACGAGCAGGTTCGCTTTCATAAATCATTATTTTACAAAAACAATTAATCATGTCAGAAAAAACATATGCAGGAGTTACCGTCAATTGCAACGACGAAGGTTACCTCACAGATTTTGCACAATGGAACAAAGAAGTCGGTGCTGCCATTGCGAAAGAAGAAGGCATCGAAATGACCGACAAACATTGGGAAGTCATCAATTATCTGCAAGAACAACATAAAAACGGAGTTCCGCTTTCTATCCGTAAAGTGGGAAAAAGCGGCGTCGTCAATATAAAGGAACTTTATAAGTTGTTCCCCGGCGGCCCGCTGAAAAAATCCACTAAAATTGCCGGCATCCCAAAACCTGTCAGTTGTATTTAAAAGGGGTATTAGTTATTATACTGAACCACTTTAGGTTTTGTGCATTTGCCTTCGCCAGCCCCCAGCCCCAGAAGGGGAGTACCTGCCCTCGATGCACAAAACCTAAAGTGGTTCAGTATAGTTATTAGACATCAGAGGGTTAGATAATAGGAAATATTGAAAAACAGTTTTCTCTAAATTCTAATAGTCTATTGTCTAATATAAAAAACAATAAAATGAAAAAATCAGGAGAAATAAAAAAAATGATGCTCATATTGTCCAAAGCGACTTTGGACAATGTATATGCCTGTTTCATACTCGCCAATGGCGCGCGCATGGAAGGAATTGAATCCGAAATATTTTTCACCTTTTTTGGATTGGAAGCCATCCAAAAAGAAAAGCTGGATCATTTGCATGTTGCCACCGTCGGCAACCCGGCCATGCACATGCCTACCCTGTTGGGAGGGTTGCCGGGAATGGAAGCAGTGGCCACCAAAATGATGAAGTCCAAAATGGAAAAATTGGATATTCCGCCGGTCGGCGAATTTTTGGAAATATTGTCTGCTTCCGGCACTAAAATATGGGCCTGCAAACTGGCCATGGATATGTTCGACCTGACCGAAAAGGATCTAATTGACGATCTGGACGGCGTATTGACCGTGGGCGGTTTTTACGACCGGGCAGAAGGGGAAGGGACGCACGTTATTTTTATTTGATCCGGCAAACGTTTACTAAACTTTAAAAGTTTAGTAAACGTGGAAACTTTGAAAGTTTAGTAAACGTGAAACTGAAAATGGCGGATAGTTTTTTTTGCGGCAAACGTTTACTAAACTTTAAAAGTTTAGTAAACGTGGAAACGTGGAATTGCCGAATTAATTATTGACTATATTTAGTTCGGAAACAAAGTGCTTTCGGAATACCCGTTCCGCAAGCACTTTTTTTATTTCCATAAAATGCCCAAACTCCTTTTTATATTTGCGCCAAAATAAATAAATAAAATGCTGAAAAAGAAAGTCGAACTTATGGCCCCCGCCGGCAATTTTGAATCAATGACCGCAGCCATACAGGGCGGTGCCGATGCCGTATATTTTGGGATAGAACAACTGAACATGCGCGCCCGGGCAACGATGAACTTTACCCTGGACGACCTTGAAGCGGTGGCCGACCTGTGCAGCCAACACAATGTCAAGTCATATATCACCCTCAATACCATCCTTTACAACCACGACCTCAGCTTGATGAAACGGATTGTAAATGAGGCCATTAAATACAATATATCGGCGGTCATCGCATCCGACCAAGCAGTTATAAATTATGCTTCGGGCAAAGGTATGCCCGTGCATATTTCCACGCAGGTAAATATTTCAAATATCGAAACGGTAAAATTTTATGCCCATTTTGCCGACGTGATGGTACTGGCCCGCGAACTCAGCATGGTGCAGATGAAAGAAATAACGCAGGCCATCGAACGCGAACAAATTAAAGGCCCTTCGGGCAATTTGGTGCGCATCGAAGTATTTGCCCACGGGGCGCTGTGCATGGCCATTTCCGGCAAATGTTACCTCAGTTTGCACTCCCATAATTCATCGGCCAACCGGGGGGTGTGCATTCAAAACTGCCGCCGCCAATATGAGGTGAAAGACCGCGACGAGGGCGTCGAATTCCATATCGAAAACGAATACATCATGTCGCCAAAAGACCTCAATACCCTGCCCTTCCTCGACCAATTATTGGACACCGGAATTGATGTTTTAAAAATAGAGGGCCGCGCCCGTGCGCCCGAATATGTGAAGACCGTAACCCATGCTTATAAGCAGGCAATATTGGCCGTGCAGGACGGGAGTTTTTCAAAAGAAAAAACCGACGCATGGCAGGCCGAGGTGGAAAAGGTATATAACCGGGGTTTTTGGGGCGGCTATTATTTGGGCAAAAAAATGGGCGAGTGGTCGGACGGCTACGGCTCAAAAGCCACCACCAAAAAAATATATATCGGACGGGGCGTGCATTATTTCCCAAAAATAAATGTCGGCGAATTTAAAATAGAAAGCCATACGCTGAAAAAAGGCGACCAACTCCTCGTCACCGGCCCGACCACGGGAGTCCTTGAATTTACCGCCGATGAAATATGGGTAAACAACGGCGCTGTTGACAGTGCCGCAAAAGGCGTTTCCTGCTCCATAAAAGTACCCGAAAAAATACGGGCATCAGATAAATTATATAAAATAGTGGACTCCTGAATAATGGTTAATGTTGAATGATTAATGATTAATCATTTACCATTATTCGTTAATCATTAAAATATGGTAATCGTTTCCTATAAGCGCAAAAAATGTATCGGCTGCAACTACTGTGTGGAGCAGGCCGCAGCCTATTGGCGCATGTCGAAAAGGGACGGGAAAAGCGTATTGCTGGGAGCAGAAGAAAAAAAAGGAATGCACACTGTTAGGCTCGAAAACGAAGCGTTGGAAATGAACGAAGCGGCAGCGGTGGCTTGCCCGGTGAATATAATAAAAGTGAAATTGGTTTGAAAATCAATGCTTTGATATTGTTTTTAACTTTTCAATTAATTCCTCTATTTTTTCATGCCTGCACCAAGAAGTTAAATCAATATCAATAGAATTGACCAATTTTTTATTCTCATAAATATCCAGTTTTCTGTTCTGGTTTAATTTATCAGAATGCAAAGGAGTGTTTTTGTGGATAGTTATTTTGGATTTTAATATCGGACGTATGGTTGTTTCGATTCTTACATTTTCATAATTTATTTCTCTTTTAGCATCCATCCCATCGAATGTGTTTCCCGAAACAAGAAGCAATTTCCTTTCCTTATCGTTGAATACTAATTTATAGACCTTATCCGATTTATTTATTATTTTATACAGGAGGTAAGATATAACTGTTGCGGCAATAAAAAAACTGAAGAAAGCTCCATGCCCAAAGATATACTTATTTAACAGATTAATGGCGTAGTACCACACGAATATAAATCCAACAATTGAAAAAACCGTGTATTTTATGATGCTTACAAAGCAGCCTTCGTTCGCTGCTTCGTTTTCAATTTCGTAAATGGTTTCTTTCATCATGTTGATATAGGTAGCTTTATCCGAGTTAAATGCCAAATGCACTTAAATTTAGATATTCAAAAAATCGGCCAGTTTGAAACTGACAAAACTCGAATCATCTTTCCGCTATCCATTATCAACAACGCACCACTCCGCAAAAGAAGTGGCCGTTTCAAATAATTTTACAGAATATAGCTGCACTCCATCGGGCAACCTGCTGCCAATTGCGGCCACCATTTCGATCAACATATTTTCGCAGGTGGGTTGGTAAGGCTTGGTAATTATTTTTTTATATATACTCCGCAAACTATTGATTACTTCCGCTGGTGTATTTTCATTTAAA
>DROJ01000108.1 GCA_011321935.1 Bacteroidota bacterium
AGAGGCCAATCTTTTTAGATATAAACAGAATTTAGACATCATATTAAGAAAAAAAAGTTTTCTCATGTAGAGTATATATTTTGTTCAAAAAATTGACTTGTGAGACAGCTTTGTGGGATATGGCTTATATTTGCGAAATTAAAACACTGATTATGTATTTCACAAAGAAACACCTTTTTCTGATTATAGCGCTGTTCTCCCTCCATACTGCTTTCGGCCAGCAAAAAACAACCGCCCTTAAATTGTCCGGCAATTTTTTCAGGGGCGGTGCGGCAAATATTCCCTCTTTCCGGTTCGGCATAGAGCAGGGTCCTTTTTCCGGGCTTGCTCCGGCCATCATTTTAACGAACGAAGATAAATTTAATTACCATGAAATAGAGCTGTCGAGGGTGTCTTTCCGCAGCGGTGAAAATACTTTTGGAAAAACCGAGCAGCGCATATTCGAAGCCCGCTATGAATTCGGGAAATCATTTTGGATTACTGGCGAAAAGATGAAATACCGTCTCGGCGGATCTCTCGGACTTTATTATGGCAGCAGCGATTTCACCCCATCCACGACATCGAGGTTTCCAGTGGAAGAATCCAATTTCGGTGTTTCGCTTTCTTTTACGCCGCACCTCGATATTGAAATTACCGAGCGTTTATATGTTGATATAAACCCCTCGCTCTTGCTCCTCGATTATGGGATTGTAAATTCGCAAGCCCATAATCCGCTCCTGCCAGAAAGGTGGCAGGCACAGCAATTTTTTGAACTGGATGCAGGCGGGTTTTTGTTTCGCTTGGGAGTGGCGTATAAAATGTGATTTTAACCCCCTAAAAAGTTTTTAGCTTTTCTATCAAAGGAATTAAATTCTCGATATGCACATGTTCCATCACCACTATTTTATACCATTTTGGCCGGTGGTGGTTGTCGGGCACAAGGCCAAATTCGTTGGCAATTTCGCTGCTCACATATTTGCTTTTAATAGTGACTATATTTGATTTTGGATGGCGGTAAAATCCGATGTTTTCTTTTTTTAGTTGTTCGCACAACCAGTCCGTCCTTTTTAATAAAATAAATATTTTCTCCTTCCAGCCATATGGCCCATAACTCGACAATATCATCCAAATAGCCACCGCGTTGGCACCGGAACGGCTGCCGATCAAAGTAGTATCCTCGCCCTCCACATAGCTCGCTTCTTTGGTATTGGCATATTGCAAATAATTTTTACGGATCAAAAATATGCCCGTGCCATAAGGCGCCTGCGCCATTTTATGTGCGTCGAGGGTAATGGAAGTTACTTTTGGATTGGAAAAATCGAGCCTGTTATTGTTCTCTGAAAAAGGATAAAAAAAGCCGCCATATGCGCCGTCAACATGCAATTTGTAAATACAATCCATTTCGTCCAATATATGGGTGCAGCCATCCACATCGTCAACCGAACCGAACATGGTGGTCATCATATTGACGACCACGATAAAATATTTTTTGCCGGCTTTTTTTAGTTCATCAATTATAGCAACGAGTATTTCTTTATCGGCTTGCCGGGTCGTTTCATTTACCGGAATGCTTTTATATTCGACATTAAAAACATTGGCCGCTTTGGGCATCGAATAATGTGCATCGGCAGAACATAAAATACATATTTCGGAAATATCGGCGCTATATTTTTCAATAAAATAATTGCGGTAAATCCAGATGGCCTGCATATTGGCTTCGGTGCCGCCCGAGGCCACATATCCATCTTGTTCCCCGGGCTTTCCGTTCAATATATCCACCGCACATATTCCGATGACCTCCCGCTCTATATCTTGCGTGCCTTTAAAAAAATGCTCCGACTCGCCCAAAGTATGGCAGCCGATATGGTTGGGATTATGCACCATCGTGGATATAAACGGCGCATCTTTTAAAAACGGCGCATCTTGGTAAAATACCTTGCTGTCCAGATGGGAAGCAGGCACACCGAGTATGTTTTGATCGTAATAATCAACGTTCTCGCCGAGTGCCTTGAACACTCTTTTTTTTATTTCTTTTGGAGAAAGTTTTTTCCAGTTTTGCATTTTAAATGATTGGTTGAACGGTTTATCGGTGTAAAGGTATAACGGGGTTTCAAGGCATGGTCAGGTGGATGTTTTTAACGGGCAAAAGTAGGAATTGGAAGGGACTGGCAAAATCCAAATTATTTTGCGCAAGTTTGCATTTCAAAATAAAATACCTTTCACATATGTCCCATTTTGTAAGTACCACTTGGAAAGGCGGTTTCGCCTTCGACAGCACCATCGGCAACCATACCATCCACATTGACAACAACGCTGGGCCAGGCCACAAAACAGGCCCCAACCCCAAGCCCCTGATGCTCGCCTCATTGGCCGGCTGCACCGGCATGGACATCGTTTCTTTATTGGAAAAAATGAGGGTAAAAGTAGCGACCTACCGCATGGATGCCGAAGCCGAACTGACGGACGAACACCCCAAAATATATTCCGTCATCCGGCTGAAATATTTTTTTGAAGGAAAGAATTTAAAAGTGGACAAGATCATCAAAGCAGTGCGGCTATCAAAAGACCGGTACTGCGGCGTGTCGGCCATGTTGGCCATGGTCTGCCCGATTGAGGTCAGTGTTTTTGTGAACGGGGAGATGGTGATGGGGCCAGATGAGTGGGGCTGAGTTTTTGTTTCACAACGCTGATTTCACCTGCTCAAAAACCTCCACCGCCGACGCCACCGCCCCGTCCATATAACCGGGAAAACCACTTGCCGTTTCCGAACCCGCGATGCGGAATTTCCCATCAAAAAGCAGTTCCTTAAAAGCGGCGTGGCCATTGTTCTGATGGGCACCGACATAACCATCGTAAGGCAAGTAGGTATATTTTTCGTCCGACCAAACGGCCTCGTGGTAGGCAGTATATTTTTGCGCGGCAGCGCCGTAATATTTGGCCAGTTGAGCGAGCAGTAACCGCTTCCGTTCCTCCTTTTCCATGCTCGCCGAACCGGGGTTCAAGAAACCTTTCAAGGCATGGAACGTCCCGTCTTCGCTGCTGTGGTCATGTATTTCGGAGGCGATGCTTGACTGGCTGAAAGCCGCACCGGAGTAGCCCTTTTCCCGCCAAAAAGGCGTTGCGTATTCCAAAGAAAACTTAATGGATTCGCCCATCCAAGTATGGGTCTGCTGGCAGATGGACTTGATGGGCCGGGGCAGCGCAGGTTCTATTTTTATGGTTTCGGCCAACAGCCTCGGGGGCAGCGTCGAGACGAGCATTTCACAAAAAAAAGAGCGCCCGTCTGCCGTGTTTATTTCAACATTATTTTTTTTGAAAAATACAGAATCGGCGGCGGTGTTTAAGTGAACCGCTTTTTCACCCAAGCGGACGGCCAGTTTTTTTATCAAAATGCCCGAGCCGCCGCTGATGCGCAGGGAAGGCTCTCCGCCCTCTTCCGGCATCTCGAATTTTTGCGGCGGCGCAAACGAAAATGTCTCGAAAAGACTGACCCCTGCGGTGTGCTGCGCAAAGTGGCCGATGCCCAGTTCGTTCAGCAACCAGTTCAGGTGCCGGTGCTTTTTGCCAAACCAAGTTGCGCCCATTTCGATGGAAGCCCCTCCCTCGCCGTAAAGTGTTTTGATGCGGCCGCCCATGCGTTCCCGCGCTTCCAGGACGAGGAAGGGGATGCCTTCTTTTTGTAGAAGATAGCCCAGGGTGAGGCCGGTGAGGCCTGCGCCGATGATGATTGTTTTTGTTTGCACAGTCAGCTTTTTATTTTTTTTTGGTAATAAAAAAGCCGGGCAATCGCCCGGCTTTTTTACCCCGAAAAATAAATTTCCATCAAACCGCAACCGCCGCCTCCTGCCCCACGGGCACCACCCATCCCCACTTGTCCTCTACCTTCCCTGAACGCAGCCCGTCAATGGTAGCTTTGATGAATGCACCGACTTTTTGCTCGCTCGCAGGCGGCAGTTCCATCACCAAATCTTTGTAGCCGATAGCCGAGGCATGTGACACAACGGCAGCCGTTCCGACCCCGAATGCTTCTTGCAAAGTGCCGTTTTCATAGGCAGTGACCACCTCGCCGATGGTAATCCTTTTTTCCTCCACTTCATATCCTTCGCTTCGCAAAATTTCCAGCGCGCTCTTGCGGGTCACGCCGTCGAGGATGGTATCGTACAGCGGCGGGGTGAGAACCTTGCCGTCTATCACGAACATGATGTTCATGGTGCCGCATTCTTGGATGTATTTGAATTCTTTGGCATCGAGCCACATGATCTGGTCATAGCCCTTTTCCATGGCCAATTGGGCCGGCAGCAGGGTAGCCCCGTAATTGCCTGCATATTTGGCGAAGCCGGTACCCCCCTCCGCTGCGCGGATGTAATGGGTGTCGGCCCAAAGGCGGACTGGCTTTGAGTAGTAAGGCCCGACCGGGCAGGTAAAAATAAAAAAGCGGTACCTGCTGGAAGGTTTCACGCCGATAAACTCGTCGGTGGCCACCATCGTCGGGCGGATGTAAAGGGCGCTGCCCTCCTTCGGGGGGATCCATGCCGAATCGAGGCCGACCAACTGGTGGATGGCGTCGAGGAAGAGCTCTTCCGGGAATTCGGGCATACAGATGCGGCGGGCAGATATGTTGAGGCGCTCGGCGTGCAGTTCGGGGCGGAAGAACATCGGCCTGCCGTCGAGGCTTTTGGATGCTTTCATGCCTTCAAAAATGGCCTGCCCATAATGCAGCACCATTGATGCCGGGTGCATGTCGAAATTTTGGAAAGGGATGATCCGGGGCTGTTGCCACGATCCGTCGGCATAGTCGCAGACAAACATGTGGTCGGAAAAAATGCGGCCAAAAGGAAGGTTGTCGAAATCAACTTTGGAAAGGTTGGAAGAGGTGGACTTGGTGATAGAAATATTCATTTGCATAGAGTTTAAATTTGGTAGGCAACTGTCCGTAATCGGAGAACATTTTGAGGTCGGTCATTTGCCGGAGACCGGGCAAAAAGGAAGATTCTCTTGTACTCTTGGTCAATTGTCAATTAACTGGACGGCTGCTTTTGTTTAAAAAAATCGGATGAAACCCGCAGGTTCTGCGGGCAAAGCAGTTTCGGAATTTTATCAATGCTGTGAGCCTTAAACGGTTATTTCGGTTGGGTTTTGGCTGCGTTTCGGTTTATCTTATCTTTGCACAAAGTTACTGTTTATTCAGCGAAATTGTTATAAAAATTTTATTTGCCTATCTTTTTGGACGGCAATACAAAATAATATTTGTTTTATGGTTTCAGAGAACGACATTCTGCAAAGCGGCATTTTCGATTTCCCGGTTTTTCCGCTCGCGGAAAACATCGCAGGGCAGGGGAGCGGCGACAACCTCAAAAATATATTGGTCTGCATCGCCGATAATAATGACCCAGGACTGATGGGCTTTTTGCAAAAAGTAATGGCCGCCGTCAAAATAGACCTGCCAAAAGATGCCTTCACCTTATTCTTAAAGCCCGGCCAAAAGTTCATCTTCTCCGACCTCGCCAATACCCACCAATTTCAAAAAGCCATTTTTTTTGGCCTAAAACCAACCGATGCTGGTCTCAACCTAAATATCCAAAAATACACTCCATTAAAATACAACGGCAAAACATTTTTGTTCTCCGACCTGCTTTCAGAAGTACAAAACAAACCCGCATTGAAACGGCCTCTGTGGGAGGCGCTGAAAGTGGTGTTTTGATTGGTTGAATGGTTGAATGGTTAAATGGTTAGTACAATATCCGGTGGACTCATTCCATCGGCTCTTGTATTAACCATTCAACCATTCAACCATTCAAAACATTCAACCATTCAACCATTCAACCATTCAAACCATTCAAACCATTTCTATCCCCCCTTACCGTTCATCTACCTATTTGCGCAAGCGGCATATTTGAATTGTAATTGCCAAAAAATGCCCCCATCTTCGTTTCAGAATTATCGTTTTTCTGTATTTCTTAGCGAATGAATGTAAATGGAGGACGCTGTCATGGCGCCCTCCATTTTTTTTTTGCGGAGCGGGGAATTGACAAACCGGGAAATTTTTCAACTAATTTCGTACTCTACATGATAAAACTTAAAAACCATAATATGATGGTAGAGAAGATGCCAATTTAGGCGGAAGAATAAAAAAAGAGGC
>DROJ01000109.1 GCA_011321935.1 Bacteroidota bacterium
CTGCCCACCGTAAGGTAGTCTGGAACGACATCAAAATATTTCACGCCTTTTTTCTTTAGCTCCTTTATTATCCGTTTCACAATGTCCCGGTTGAATTCGTATTCAAAAAACTGCACGTTTTTGCCATCCTCTTGCCAAACGGGCGAGCGCTTGCCGGCCTGCAATTTCCCATGCCCATTGTCGAGGCACCAGAGGTAGCGGGGCTTGTGTGTCGGCGGCGGCGGGGTCGAAGGTTCGGAAGAATCGTCGCTGGTAGAAGAGCCGCCGCCGGAGGTAGGAGAACCCTCGTCAACGGGCGGTTCGGGGTCAGTGGAAGGCTGGTCGGCAGGCGTGCTGCCCCCCTCGATGGCGTCCTCTTTATCATCGTCGGCAAATGCGCCCGGGTCGTTGTCGGCAATGGGCAGGTCAACGTCCATTACATCCACTACCATGATGGTGTCAACTGGCACATCCGAGCTGTCTTCGGCGAGGTCAGGCTCTTTGTCGTGGATGGAAGGTGGCGGGTTGTCGGAAACAGGTTTAGTTGTTTTGTTGCCCCCGAACAGGGAGCCAAAAAAGTTGGAAAAAATTTCGGAAAGTCTTTTAAACATGATCGCTTCTGGTTTGGTGAGTGAATGGGTACTCCAGCAAAAAATCCAAAGATATATAAAAGTCGGGTATTTAGGGTTTTTGGGGCGTTTTGGGTGGCGGGGGAATAAATCGGGGGAATAAATTCCCCCTCTGTCGGAAGGGCAAGAAGGGACTTGGATATTTCGGAGCAATGCCCAAGCGGGGGAATAAATTCCCCCTCTCTCAGAAGGGCAAGAAGGGACTTGGATATTTCGGAGCAATGCCCAAGAACGAAAAAATACCTTCTTGCCCTTCCAAGAGAAGGGGAATTTATTCCCCTTCTTCTCTTTTTCTCGGATATTTCGGAGCAATGCCCAAAAATGAAAAAATACCTTCTTGCCCTTCAAAGGGGAATAAATCGGGGGAATAAATTTCCCCTCTGTTGGAAGGGCAAGAAGGGACCTGGATTTTTCGGAGCAATGCCCAAAAGCGAAAAAATACCTACATGCCCTTCCAAGAGCGGGGGAATTTATTCCCCCATAATTTATTCCCCCGACACCTTTTCCAATGCCCTTTCCAGGTCAAAAACAATATCCTCCACCTGCTCGATGCCCACCGACATACGTATCAGCCCGTCCGTAATCCCATTTCGCAGCCGCACCTCTTTCGGCACGTTCAGGTGCGACATAGAGGCGGGGTGCAATATCAAAGTATCCACGTCGCCGAGGGTAGGGGCGAGGGTGCAAAATTGGATGGCGTTCATAAAACGGATGCCTGCTTCCAGCCCACCTTTTAGCTCAAAGCTCAACATGCCGCCAAAGCCGCGCATCTGTTTTTTTGCGATAGCGAAATCAGGGTGAGAGGGGAGTCCGCAATAATTGACCCGCTCCACTTTATTGTTTTTTTCCAAAAAATGGGCGATGTGCGCGGCATTGCTGCAGTGCCTTTCCATGCGCAGGGCGAGGGTTTTCATGCCGTTGTGGAGCAGCCATGCTTCCCAGGGGCTGCAGTTGGTGCCGGCGAGTTTCATGGTCTGCCACAGCCTGCCGCTCATGCCCGTCAGTTCGGTATGCGGGGTGACCACTGCCCCGGCGATGGAATTGCCGTGCCCGTTCAGGTATTTGGTAGTCGAATGCACCACAAAATCAACGCCCAGCGCAATGGGCTGTTGGAGGCAGGGCGTGGCAAAAGTATTGTCAATGCCGGTCAGCCTACCGTACTGTTTTGCGAGCTTGGCGAGCGCCTTGATGTCCACGCAGGCGAGGGTCGGGTTGGCGGGCGTTTCAAAGTAGAGCATCTTGATTTTGGGGTCTTTTTTCAGCAAACCTTCCACCTTGCCGAGGTCGTGGAGATCGCACATAATGGACTGGATGCCAAGAGGTTGGAATACTTTGGCGAACAGCTCGGTAGTGCCGCCGTAGAGGTTGCCCTGCGTCAGTATTTTGTCGCCGCTTTGCAGCATGGCCATCATCAAAGTTGTGACTGCGGCCTGTCCTGAGCCGAACATCAGCGCAGCGGCTTTCAGGTCTGTTCCGGCTGTTTCGAGCGCAGCGAGTTTGTTGGCGGCGGCGTCCACGGTCGGGTTGGCGTAGCGGCTGTAAACATGGCCTTTTTTCTTTTGCGAAAAAATGTCAATGCCTTCGCCGATGTTCTCGAAAGCGAAGGAGGAGGTGGCATAAATGGGCAGGATGTGCGGGGCAGTGCTGCGCGGGTCTTTGGTTTCTTTGGCGCAGATGGAATTGAAATGTGGTCGCATCTTTTGTCGGTTGTTAGTTGCAGATTGATAGGGCAAAGAAAGGATTTCTCCTTCTTACTTTTAAAAAATAA
>DROJ01000110.1 GCA_011321935.1 Bacteroidota bacterium
CCAAATTAGCTTTAAAAAATATAAATATCTTTTACGAACCCGAACTATTTATGAATCCGAAAAAATATATTTACAGGAGTAAAATAAAAAATGTTATAAGGAAGTAGGTGGAGAATGGATAGGGCAAATATAGGGCATGTATTTTTTCACCAATACCAAATACTCTTTAACGGGAATATTCTCATGCCGAACGGGAACTATTGGGCGCTAAACCAACCTGCCATGTTTTCCATAGCCGGGTTTTATATTTTTGGGCATTTTCGCAGGAGCAATTTGTGGTTTTGCCATTTATAGAATTTGATCTTTTTACACCGTATTATAAGCACTGCCATATTGCAGTGCAATTAAATACAATATATGAATCCTTTAAAGCTATATTATATGGAGAAGTATATAATGGAATGCCAAACCACTATTTCATGCTATATTGTTTATCTTTTTTTTACAATTATTATACGTCCGGGCAACCAATATATTTATAAAAATATAGCTCTTTATTTCTGATTATTAACAGAATCTTCCTGTTCAGCGCAACTTTAATCTTGTTCGGAAAGGAAAGCTTTGATGCGGACGAACAGTTTACATAATTTTAACCTGTTGTTTACAAAAAAAACATCTTGACGCAGCCTTTTTATCCTTCGCACGGTATAGGTAATGAACACCTAACAATGTGTGGGGGATCACTTTTTAAGGAGCGTTTAAATGTAAAATTCCGATTGAATACCTTTAGTAACGATCAAAATTCCCTTGATTTTTATAATTTGAGGCAACCTTTTAATTATTTGAGAACGTATTGCATACCATAGCCGACGGCTCAAATTAAAAGCGGAACCTTATTAATACAAATAACACATGTTAGACTACTTGGCCCTTCAGGGAAGCACGGAAAATCCGACTTTCGTAACAATATTGTTCACGGTGCTGCTCGCATTTTTGCTTTCCTCCCTCATCGCATTCACCTACGAAAAGACGACCCGGCAGGTCATCACGCCCACCGATTTTTTGCAGGCGCTTATATTGGTGGCCATCGTTGCGGCTACCGTGATGCAGGCCATCGGCGACAGCTTGGCGAGGGGGCTGGGCATGTTGGGGGCATTGGCCATCATCCGTTTCCGCACTACTTTGCGCACGCCCCGCAATATGATTTTCACTTTTGCCTCATTGGCGGCGGGCATTTCTTGCGGGGTCTATGCTTTTGTGATCGGTATTGTGGGCACCATCGGCTTTTGTGTGTTTGCATTTATTTTGAAATATAGCCCGATGAGCAACCTGACCAATTTGACAGGGATTTTAAAATTTGAACTGCCCAAGTCATCAGAAGAATTGGCCGCCCTGGAAAATGTACTCGACCGCTTCTGCCATAAATATGCACAGATACGGTACCAAATATCCAAACCAAAATCAAAAGGCGAAAGCCCCGTTTCCCCTGAAAAACTGATTGCTTACGAATACCATTTAAGACTTAAAAAAACAACAGAGGGCAAATGGCTGGATGAAGCTATTTCCGAACTGGAGACCGTTCAATCGGTCAAAATCAATTTTGAAAATTTACCAGAAAACGTATAAAAATCATTTTTCTATGAAGCGTATCAATTTTCACATGCTCACAGCTTTTGCTGCACTTGTCTCGCTTGTCACTTTTAATTGGCAATACGGCAACGAAACTTTTGTCTTCTTCGGCTTCGCCGAAAACAAAGAAATGGAAATCCGTTTGGAGAACCCGGTCACCATCGAACAGGTATATGTCACTGCGGGCAACAGGGTCCACAAAGGCGACGTGCTGCTGGAAGTGACCCGCTCGGGCCTCGAACTCACCCAAAGCGGACTGAACCACGAAGTGGCCAAACTGCAATCCCAATACAATATCTGGAAAGCGGACATTGAAGGGACCATCCGCCGGCTGGAGGCCCAAAAGATGGCCAAGCGGGGAGAAATCCAAACCCAGATAGACCAATTGGAATCCGAAATGTCCATCAACCGCTCGCTGATAAAAGACCTCGAAAGCATCCGGCCTGCCAAAGACAAGTCGGGCCGCAGCCCCAACGAGGTAAAAATAGAAGGCCTGAAAAAGGAACTCAGGATGGCCGTGAGGCCGCTCGATTCGGAGATCAGGAAGTTGAAAAAAGAACTGCGGGCGCACAACAACCCCCTGAAAATCCAGATCGAAAAACTGAGCGAGGAGCTGGGCTTTGTCCACCAAGAAGCCGACAAGCTGACCATCACCGCGCCCAATGACGGCATCGTCGGGTCTATTTTCTGCAAAGTCGGCGAGCAGTTTTCGGCCTTTAATACCCTGCTCACTTTTTACGAGCAAAACCCCACGCAGGTCAAAGGATATGTATTGGAAAACTTGATATTGAAAGTGAAAATGGGCGACGAGATCATCGTGCATTCAGGGGTGCAGGCCTCCACCAAATGCACCGGCAGAGTGGTGGGCATGGGATCGAGGATCGTTGAAATACCCGAGCGCCTGCGCAAAAACCCGGCCTTCAAAACTTATGGAAGGGAAATACAGATACAGATACCTGCCGACAACAGCTTCCTGCAAAAAGAAAAAGTGGTCTTAAAACTGCCTGCCGGAAAAGACGACTTGGACAATAAAGTCCTCCGTGCTTTTACGCCCCCCAAAACTTCTTCATCGGCGAGCCTTGAACAAAAAACAGAGGATGAGTAAGGGCAAGTTTTTTTTAAGTGAAATCAGTAGTTTAATAGGGGGGCTGAATAGTTACAAAAATAGTATCATTTTAGTCCTTTAAGGTAAGTACACAAAAGCGATCATTCGGCTCCACTCGTTTGTCATCCTCTTGAGGAACTGCGACGTCTGGTGGGCTGTTATACCGCACCATTTTAGGTTTTGTGCATTTGCCCTCGCCAGCCCCCAGCCCCAGAAGGGGAGAACCAGCCCTCAATGCACAAAACCTAAAATGGTGCGGTATAAAATTGTGGCCTTGAATTTTAAGCCCACCAGACGTCGCAGTTCCTCAAGAGGATGACAAACGAGTGGAGCCGAATGATCGCTTTTGTTCACCTACCTTGCCTTAATAATGATACGAAAAAACAACGCCTCGTTCCTTTCCAATAACAATCGGAACACTGCCATATATATTGGCAAATTATAACCATCTCTCATTTCCACAAAACAAACCTGATTCAACAATGAAGTATATGACCATCATATGCCTGCTGCTTTGTTCGACATATAGCAGCGGCCAAGAAACATTTACCACCAACCATTTTTTGGCGGGCGCAGAACAACAGGAATCGGTAGTGTTCCAAAACCAAAAGCTGGAATTTTTAACTTCCATTTCGCACGAACTGCCCATGATCGAAAAACTGGAGTTCAGGACGGAAACAAATCAGCTCGATTTCCGCAAGCAAGAATTTTTGCTGCGCGTCAGCCCCAATAGTTTTAAAAATATGGAGACCCAGCGGCAGTACCAGACTACCGTTAAAAACCTGACCGAACTGGAACTGGAAGAGACCTGGGGCAAAGCCCTCCGCGAACGCTACGACCTATTGGTGGACTATATTTATTTTAAAAAAATAACCGCTATTAAAAACAAACAGGAAGTGCTTTTCAAAGATAAAGTCACTTTGTTGGAAAGGAGCATTGCCCTGCCCGGTTTCGATGTGCTGGACCTGATAGCGGCCGAGGACGAAGAGCAGCAGAATATCCGCGATATACTCGACCTCGACAATGCGATAAAGACTTATGAAATGGCCATCCAGAAAATGGACAATACGGTGGGTCCCATCCAAATAAAAGAAAATAATTTATTGGATATAACAGGTTTAAAAAACAATTTATTGAAAATAAAGCCAATGCCTTTGGCCGACCATCCGCAATTAAAAGTTTTGTCGGCAAAAAAATACAGCAATATGCTGGAATATGAATGGGAGGTCGCTAAGTCCAAATTTTCGCTCGGATATATTCAGGCCAAATATGCCAACGACCCCAACGATAATTTCCGCAAAAGCATTTCCATCGGGATCGGTTTTGAAATCCCGTTAAAAGGGGCGGCACAATTGGATATGAACGAACTGCAGATAAAGGTATTCGAATCGGAGAGTGAATATAAAAACAGGGAATACCAGTTGAGCGGTAAAATATATTCCACTTATCAACGGCTCCAGAACTTGATCAAAAAATATGATCTGGTCAATCAGCAGCTCAACGACAGCCAAGCCGAATTCGCCCTCAAAGAATATAGCAAAATTGCCGAGGCTTCTCCACAGGCTATGCTGAAATTGCGGGAAAATACTTTAAAAAAAGAATTGCTGCTGCAAAAACTGGAACTCGATATAATGCGCGCATATATTGAGTATTTGGATTATTCCGGTTTGATCGGGCAGCGGCCATATGTAAATTATTTATCTAAAAATATGGAGCGGTTTTGATTTGAGGGTTTTTTAAATATAGGCGTAAATACAAAAGCAAGGCTACGGCCTTGCTTTTGTATTTGTACAAAGGGCTTCTTATAAAATTTTCAAATGTAGTTTTGCACTGTCCTCATTCTTTTTTTCTTTAGGATTCCAGAGCGGCGGCGTTTTGAAGAAATAGAATATTGGGGGGTATTAAGAAGCTGTTTTAAAAGATGTCATTTTTGATTTTTAGTAACTACCGGTACCTCTTGAAATCCCGGAGGGATTAAATTTGAATAACCCCGGATGAAATCCGGGGAAAAATATGGAGCTGTATGACAACCCCGGAGGGGTTGAACTATAGCAGACATTCAACCCCTTCAGGGTTGCCGCCCACTTTTACCACTCCCCGGATTTCATCCGGGGTTATTCAAATTTAATCCCTCCGGGATTTCAAGAGGTACTGGTAGTTACGATTTTTATAAGAAAGCCATTTCTTTTTGCATTTAAATAACCCTCCCTCGTATCATTTTAATAAGCCAAGGTGTCTGCCACTTCTCCCTCCAAGGGGTTTCAACCCCTTGTGTTATGGCAAGGGGTTGAAACCCCTTGGAGGGAGAAGTGGCAGACACCTTGGCTTATTAAAATGATACCCTCCCCCCATATATAAAAAAACTCCCCAGCGGTGCAAAACGACCGATGGGAAGTATAGTATCAGTAATTTATCTTAATTACCTATTTCCTGATTTGATAAGCAGCGCCCCGAGCTTCGGCATTCATAAAAGCCCTGTTCTCGTTGTCCGGGAAATTGCCTTTAAAAACACTGCCGCCCGTTTCCACAAAACAATTTTCTTTTCCTCCCATGCTGAATATAGCCCCGCCCCTGAGATATGCTGCATTTTCGGTAAAGCTGCATTTTTCGAGGGTCAGTTCGCAGGCCATATCATCGGTGGCATGGCAAATGGCGCCGCCATATGTGGCCATATTATTTTTGAAAATACAGTTTTTGAAAACCGGGTTGCATTGGCCGCCGTTGCGGCTGTCGTTAAAGACCGCGCCACCGTCAAGCCCTGCCTCGTTTTCTATAAAAACACAGTTTTCAAAAACAGGGTGGCACTGCCCGCCGGCGCCATCATTATAAACCGCACCGCCGTCCCTGCCAAAGTTTTTTATAAAATAACAATTGCGGATAACAGGGCTGGAAGCGCCTGCGCGGCCATTGTTATATATGCCCCCGCCGCGGCTGTTTTCCATATTGTCGTTGCCATGTCCGTTGGCATTTCCGCCCGTAATAGTAAACCCGTCGAGCAGCGTATTGCCGTCTGCATTTTCAAAATGGACAACGTTATAAGAGTTGTCGGCCGTGCCGGGCTGCCCGATGTCGCCGCTGAGTATAGAGGCGTATATATTGGGCTGCCGTTCGTCCACCGCTTTTTCCGATCCCTCGAACCCGCCATATATTTTGACGCCCGAAGGGATGCTAAATGAAATGTCCCGGCCGGCACCAGTCGTGGGATTATATTTGCCTGCAGCGACCCAAATCTGGGTGCCGGGCCGGGCATTTTCAAGAGCAGTGGAGAAATGTCCATATGCTTCTTTCCAGGAACTTCCGTCCCCTTTTCCGTTTGGTTTTACATAAATGGTTTGTGCGCTTGTGTGCAGCACGGCCAATAATAATACGGCCATGCCCAAGCCTTTTGTGCAGATGCACTTGAACGTCGTACCCATTTTTTACAGTTTTTTAATTTTAAAAAATATAAGCCGTAAATACGTTACAGGGATAATCGCATGGGATACTATACGTTCATGGGAAAATCAAATATTAGGGAAAAGGATAGTGATATACTGAACCATAATAGGTTTTGTGCATTTGCCCTCGCCAGCCCCCAGCCCCAGAAGGGGAGAACCTGCGCTCGATGCACAAAACCTATTATGGTTCAGTATAAAATAGTGTGGCAGGTCGCACAGTGCGGATAGGATAATAGGTGCGTTTTGGATATATACAAATATAGCAAGAGCATGCTTGAAGAATAAAAAAGTGTTGCTGAGCGGGAAATAATTGGTGCTGAATATACTAATGCATATTTCGGTTTAATTGTTATTGGTTAATAGTTATTGGCCATAGCAATTAAAAAAAAAGTCCTGGGCCATTTGTTAAAGCCCAAGGACTGGGAACCATCGGTTCGTAAACACCTAAAACCCTAATTTCTTAAAAAGTAGTTTTTGCATTTATAATCATATCCGCTCGAAATACAGTTCTTCCAGATGTTCGGTATTGTCGTCTTTTAATTTAATGCTGTTGTCGTTCATTTCGAGTATGATCCAATCGTCGTCCACATCCTTGAGCGGTTTGGCGGTGGTGCCGGAAGAGAGTACCAAACGCTGGCTGCTGTCGCTGCTGTTGCGCACCTGCCAAGTTCCAGAAGTCGTGGTGCCATTGTGGGTGGCTTCGAAAGTGCCCGTGCTGCGGAAGTAAAAAACGTAACCTGAAAAATCGTTTGTTTCGTCTTTGTCCTTGTCCCAATAGTAGGACACTTTCCAGCCATTGTCCTGAGTGATTATTTGCGTAATGTCAGTGTTCGTCAATAGTACGTCGTCGTCGGAATTGTGGCAGGAAACGGCCAGCATACTGAAAAATAATATGCAGGCTGTCAAAATGGTTGTCTGTTTCATGTTCAATGTTTTTTTAGTAGCCCGTCTTTTCAAAAAAACAAAATATTATTGAAAAGGAAAGCTGCGGAAATTTAAAAGGATTAACGCTGGCCATCCGGGTAGGCCAACCCCATAGCCCCCGGAAAGCACAGCATGAAATCCGGGCAGGTCGGCTTGCTGTAAAGAGGAAAACTAAACCAGCTTGCTGTTGCCCGGTATATGTTGATATATTTTTCAATTTATTTTACAATAATTAAAAAGTATATAGCTCTTCGATTTTTCAAAAAATAATAAAGGGCAATAGGCAACGGTTTTTGATTATAACTTTTTATAAAAAACCTTTTTGTTTGAATTGATAGTACAAATTTATGGGAGATATGGGCAGGGTTCTAATTATTGTGGACAAACGGGAAAAAAGCAGGGCTGAACGGGCAATTTATATATCAGGCAAGGGCATTAAACTATAGAGGGCTTTCTCATAAAAATTTCGGTGGCGTAAAATGATGAGTGATGGTCTTGTCCATAGGTTTACTAAACTTTTAAAGTTTAGTAAACCTTATCACTTAGCACAAATTTAAAGATTGGAGCAAGTGCGGGGTTGCAAGACCCGTCCCGATTTCTCGGAAACCCCGCAGCTCTGGAATCCTGGCAAAATAAAATATTGGAATTTTATAAAACATTATTTCACGTTTTTATGAGAAAGCCCTTTTAAACTATAAGGATATAAGAAGCAGGCTTTTTTTATGAAATAAGTAGTGGTTTAAATTATAAATAATTTGAAGCAGTAGGTTAATATTTCGGCGCAGCCGCATAAGACAATAAAGACAGGTTTATTTAAATCCTGAATTAGAGCAAAATATATTAAACCCGTTCTTGCGCTATATTTTTTTAAAAAATAAGAAGGTATATCAAATCAAAAAAAAAACAGGCATCCCAAAAAATGGAAATGCCTGCTTTATTGCCGGGCGTTTATTTTTTTATAAAATATTTATGCGCCGTTATCAAGCTATTGCTGCTCCCTCCAAAACAACGGCGCCCTGTTTTTTTGTGCCCGAAGAAAGCCCCCCGCCCGCCGGTTTTATTTCTGGGAGCTTAAAAGTATGGGCGGGCTGCAGCCATTTCCTGACAGGCTGTGCGGCAAAGACAAGGACCGTTTTATGCTTGGCCAGTTTTTTTATTTCGCCCGCCCAAAAAGGGATGGCCCCTTTGCTGAAGCCCTCGAAAGGCTCGTCGATGAGGAATATTTTTTTGTTGGTGAGCATGGCCCGCGCATAGGCCAACAATTTGCGCTGCCCTTTGGAGAGGTTGCAGCCGAGGTCGCCGATGGGGCTGTCGAGGGAAAGTGCGGGGAGAGCGGGGTTGTTGTTTTGCAGGTAATCGAGGAGCGCTTGGGCAGCCCGGCGCTTTTCTTTTTTGCGGCTGTACGAGATGGCCTCGAAAACGGTTTTGCCCAATAAGGGCACCTCTGCCGAAACGACGGTGATGCGGCGGCGCAACGAGCGGCCATCTGTTTTTTCAAGGTCTTGCCCGTCAATATAAACACGGCCGGAAACAGGCCGGTACAATTTGCTGATGAGCTTGACGATGGTGGTCTTGCCGCTTCCCGTCCCGCCCTTTACCAGGGCCAGCCCGTGGCCGGGGATATGCAGGTTCAGTTTGTCGAAAATATCGTTTTGGGAGCGGAAGCCGTAGCTGGCATCTTTTATCAATATTTCACCTTTTTTATAAACGAAAGGATGGAGCTGCTTGTCCGTGGCGCCGGCGCGGTTCAGCACGTTCATCAGTTTTTCAAAAGAAATATTGCCCAGTTCCCAAACTATATTGACGCGGAGCAAGCGCCGCATGACGGGCATGATGGTCAGCACCAAAATAATGAACACGAGGATATTGCTGCCCGTGGCAGTGCTTTGGTTCAGCCCCGAAAAATAAATGAAGGCAAAAAGCGCGGCCAGCAAAAGGTACAACATGCCGGGCACCAGCGCATTGATGAGGCTGGTTATTTTTTGGTAATGGATGCCTGCGTCGAGTATCCGGTCGGCCCTTCTCGAAAACTTTGCCAGCTCCGGCATTTCTTTGTTGAACAGGCGGACCGACTGCATGCCCCGCAGGCGGGTATTGGTAAATGCGAGCAACTGCGATTTGAGGTTGCGGTATTTCCTGGTGGCCGCCGACAGCTTCTTTTTTATGGCCAATATGCCGGCCAGCGGCAAGAGCAGCCCCAGCAACATGAACAGCCCCAAGCGGGGGTCGAGGTAAAACAGCAGCGCCGTGGCCATGAGCAGCAAAACCATGTCGCTGGCAAAACGGACAATGCCCTGCGTCATGTACTTCTTGATGCTGTTGAGGTCGCCGCTGAACCGTAGCAGGTAGCGCCCCGTGCCTTTGTCTTCATAGTCGCGTACCGGTATTTTCATCTGGTACTGGAAGAGCAGCCCCCTTGTTTGGTAAACGAGTTTTTCGCCCAGCACGCTGGTGCAGTATTTTTCAAAAAAAGCAAAAACCGTTTTCAGCACCACGAGCAGCAAGAAAAAAACGAGGAAGGTGCGGATGTCGTTCAGGTCGAAGGGCAGGTAGTCGAGCAGCTTGGCGCGGAAAGAGCGGTAGCCAAACAGGAAGTCGTAATATTTGCCGATGGCCACCGGCACGGCAATGGTCAGCAGGCCGGAGGCGAGGCTCACCAAAAGGGTGAGCCACAGCAGCGGCCTGTGACCAGTGAAAAAACCTTTTAACAATCTGTTCTTATGCCACATTTGCGAGCCGTTTTTGTTGTTTTACGGGCAGCCTTCTCAGGTATCCGGCAACGCTGGGGTCTTCGAGGTCTTCCAGCGAAAGCACGTCGGCCTTGCAGTATTCGCTCACTTCCTGCACCAGCAAGGGGCGGCTGGTAAAAAGGCCGCTCACCGCAAATGGCTTGATATGGCAGCCGTTCAAAAAATCGAGGCCGCTGACCACGCCGAGGCTGTCGCCTGCCGAAAAAATAACATCGTGCACCTCCCGCATGAAGGACTTGCTTTTCAGCAGTTTCCGCGTTTCCCTTTGCAGCAGCCCGTCGGCGATTTCGACCACCACATATTCGGGCTGGGCTGCCTCCAGCTTGTGCATCAGCGCATGGAAAAGGCGGACAAGCTCGGGCAGGTCGCAGAGGTAGGTGGAGGGAAAACCAAAAGCAGAAAAATCGGTCACGGCATCGGCGCCACAGTCGAGGGCGAAGTTCATGTCCTTGGTATATACGGTGCCGGTGAGCTTCATGTAGGCCACCTTGTGCCCCGCCATGGCCAGCCCCCGGCAGAGGTAGCCGGCCGTGGTGGTCTTGCCGCTGTCCATGGCCGAACCGACGGAGAGGATGACCTTTGCGCGGTTGTTGTTTTTTTGCGCCAGCCGGGCCAGTTCAAATTTAGAGGCCTTTGTGTTCATCACTTCGCCGTTTTCGTCCACGGCATAGCCGATCATTTCGAGGGTGGTCGGGCCTTTTTCTTCCAGTGGCTTGTACATTGATTTCACAATGCCGATGACGCCGCCCTGCCCCAGTATATGGTACTCCTCTTGTGGCGATGCGGGCACGTAGCCTTCCAGTTGGTTGGTGGCATAGCGGTGGCCAAAAGCGCAGAGGATATAATCGCCGGGAAAGAGCAGCCGGTTCTTGCCCTTATAATTTTGCAGGCGGCCGTGCTTGCCTATTTCTTTGACCCTGAACAGGGCCACGTCGCCTACTTTTGGGATATGTGTCCCGGCCAGCCCCGGTTCTATTTTGTGGCCGGAAATGTTTTTGCAGATGAACGATTTTTTGATCTTGAATTTCATGATGTTATTTTTTTTTGGTGAATAACTATAGGAGCATACTAATCCCTCCCGATATTATTTAGGTGCGTCCGGGGCTTGTTGACCGGGGAAACGCCATTAAATTGATTTGCTTGTTTTTTTTTTACTGCTTAGCAGGGCTTTGAGGTGATGCCTTTGGGCGGGGAGTGCGGGGAGAAAGGCGTTGCCTCAATATATCGAATTGAG
>DROJ01000111.1 GCA_011321935.1 Bacteroidota bacterium
AGGGTGGCCAATATAATTGATAATATTTTTCCGTTCTTTTGGGTCGGTCGTGCAGACAATACCGATTGGTTTATTAAATGCAATATATAATGCGGCAGGTTTGGGCTTCAATAATTTTCCGTCAATATAAACGGCATCCCCTTCCAGCACCCGGTTGCCCAACCGGGTAGCTGCTCCATTGATCGTAACTCGCCCATCTGCTATTAATTTATCGGCTTCCCGGCGAGAACAAATGCCCGTGCTGCTGATATATTTATTTAAGCTGATTGAATTTTCGTTAGTTCTTTCCATCAATATAATGTTCGGCAACAATCCCCCCCCGCCATGCCCTGTTTTGTGCAATAATGCCGGCCTGAAAGGAAACCGCAATTTGTAAAATTAACCAACCTCTTGTATTATTTTTAGCCCCAGACCAAGACAAATCCAAAATCTTCTTTACTTAGCAGTGGAAACCTCCTCTTGGGTGGCGTAAGATCAATTGCCTGCTGCCTTAACAGGACAGGAAAAAACCACCGGCAACGTGATGACCATAGATATACGAACCGCTCAAAATGTAACCATCGAATACGAGCTCGCCTCCCTCCGGGAGCGGTTCTTTGGTTTTTTCATAGACCTGCTGATCTATTTTGCCATCTATTTATTTTTGGTCTTTTTCATTGCGAGTATTTTTGGGGATTTCATCACAGATTGGGGGTTCCGTTTCATTGCGATAATGCATGTGGCAGGGTTGATGCTTTACCATTTCCTGTCCGAAATATTCGCCAACGGGCAGTCATGGGGCAAGCGGGCGGTCAAGCTAAAAGTGGTGCGGCTCGACGGCCAAGAACCAAGCCCCGGCGATTACCTGATGCGGAGCCTGTTCCTCCTGCTCGATTTTATCTTCTCTGCCGGGGTGCTTGGCGCAGTCTTGATCTCTTCCACTTTCAGGGGGCAACGGCTCGGCGACCTTGCTGCCAACACCGTCGTCATCAGGGTGAAAAACAAGCTGCATTTTGAACTGGAGGACATCCTCAGCATCCAGTCCCTCGAAGACTACGAACCCCAGTACCCAGAAGTCAAACAGCTCACCGAGCAGGATATGTTGCTGATAAAAAACACCCTCAGCCGCAACCAGTCATGGCGCAACCCTGCCCATGCAAAAGCCATCAACGACGCAAGCACCGTCATTTCCACACAACTCAACATCACCCCGCCCAAAGGCAACCAAACCGAATTTTTGAAAACCCTCATCCGCGATTACATCGTGCTGACTAGATAGCCCGACGGCCTACCCGTCGGGCATTTGACAGCTTGCGGGTTTTGGACAAACATTATAAATTCCTGCTTTTAATTGAGTATATTTGTCAAACTGAATTTGAAATTGATTAATTTATTCCAATACGCCCGTTTATTCCAGACTAGACTGAAGACTGGCGGACTGAAGACTGAAAAATAGGCTATGAAAAATTTTACAAGCATTTTCTTCCTCCTCTTGCCTGCCTTTTTGGTGGCTCAGGCCGTCACTGTTTCTGAAGAAGTCTCGATCAGGGAAGACCTTTCCTATTATTTGCTGGACGATCAGCGGGGCAACGTTCTGCTGTTTCACGACAGGGCCACAAAATTCATAGTACAGGGCTTTGACAAGCGGCTGCACAAGCAATGGGAGAAAGACCTAGAGCTGGACAAAAAGCGGCCGGCAATCATTGATGTCGCTTCCATCGGCGGAGATTTTTGCGTCTTTTATACCTTTCGGCAAAAGCAGCATTCCTTTCTCAAAGTACACCGCTACAACCCCGCCGCCAACCTTGTCGACTCCGTTACCATCGAAGATCTAGGCGTCGTTTTTTACACTAAAAAAATGGAGACCGAATACTCCGACGACAAAAAAATAGCCCTTTTGTGGAACATTGAAAACCAAGACAAAATCAATGCTTTTGCTTTTCATATGGGGCAGATGAAACTGCTGTGGGCCCGCACCTTCACTACCGACGGTTTCCTCTTTTCCAGGGATTTCCACCAAATGCTCGTTGACAACAACGGCAATATGTACATGGTGCTGAAAAAAGAAAACCGCCGTTCCAAACAAGACAAGCACTACCTTGAAATACTCGAATGTGACGGAGCTGAAGACAGCCCCATCAAGCGCCGCACCGTTGATATGCAGTCCCACCTGACATTCGACGCCTATTTCACTTACGACAACCTGAACCATGCGCTCGTGGCCGGCGGTCTGTACGGCGACGACCATACGGCGAAAGCCGATGGCCTTTTTTACCTGAACTCCCCCAGCAACGACCCCGGCAAACAAACCCTTGCCTTCCATCCTTTCGACCGGAAATTCGTCAATATCTTATTGGAAAAAGACAAAAGCAAAAACAAAGGGCTGACCGACGTAAAGGTGCAGGATGTAGTCTTGCGCAGGGACGGGGGCATCATCCTTTTTGCCGAACTGGCCAAAGACTTTGTGCGGGGAGGCGCTTCCAGTTCCTACTATTCCCACAATGGCATGCGCCCCATCATGGACTATTATTACGATGACCTCTTCCTCGTTTCCTTCCATCCTACCGGGGAACTGCACTGGAAAAACATCCTCCATAAAAAACAGTATTCACAAGACGACGAGGCCTCCTACTCTTCTTATTTTTTGGCAAAAACACGGTCTGCCCTGCGGGTCATTTTCAACGATGAAATAAAATCGGAAAACACTGTCAGCGAGTACATCATCAGCGGCAATGGCGATTACGACCGCAATGCCGTGATGAACACCGAAGACAAAGACCTCGGCCTGCGCTTCGCCGATGCCATCCAGATCTCGGCAAACGAATTTGTTGTGCCGAGCGAGCGGCGGCAACGGCTGAAATTGGTGAAAGTGAGCTATGAAGGGAACCAATGAATATCTGCAAACAAAAAAGCCAGAAAAGAGGCTGTCTCATAAGTCAATTTTTCAAAAAAAGTAACTGTTTACCAGCTCCAGCGGGGCGGCCATGTTTTTTGAGGGGCAACATGACCGCCCCGCTGGGGCTAACAACATGACTGCAAATATTTTCTACAAACATGGTCGCCCCGCTGGGGCTGGTAAACAGTTACCAAAAAAAATTAAATTTATTTTGATTTGTAAATCGCTTATTTTAAGAGAAAAACAGATTTGCTAAATTTATAAAATTTAGTAAATCTCGACTTATGGGACAGCTTCCAAACCGCCCCCCCCTACCTATTTATATAAAATTTCTCCGCCATCGAGAACCTTTCACTTTTCAGGTTCAGCAGGTAAACCCCGCCCGGCAAGCTGCCCAGTTCCACCCGCATTTGGTTCGGGCCAGCATGGCGGAAGTCATTTTCCAATATCGTTTTCACCAAGCGGCCCTGCAGGTCCAGCACTTCGAGGGCTACTTTTTCGGCTCTCGCCAAAGTAAAACCTACCGTGATCTTATTGTTGGAGGGGTTTGGGTAAACTGGATAAAGTTTGTCGGCAGGAAATTTCAAGCCCAAGTCTTCTGCCGAACTGACAGGGTCGTCGGTCAGTTCTATGTCCTCGTCGCCGGGGAAATAATCGACGTAAACGAGCGGCAAGTAGTACATTTCGTCTTCCGTACCGAGGCCCCAGGTGATGGCCTGCGGAGGGTTGTTGGGGTTGTAAGGGTTGCTGGAAGTATTGTCGTAGGTGGCATAGGCATGGATTTTAGTGCCCGGCTCAAGTACCTGGAATTTTTTGAAAAAATAAGTGCGCTGCCAATTGAAATCCCACTCGGGGATGCTGATAAGGTTTGTCGTATCGCCGTTGGGCGCAACGGCGATCACCTTCCAATCCTTGCCCAACAAATGGGAATGCGGAAAAATGCCGATCAAGCTCACCTTCTCCGGCACTGTATAGACCCCGTGAAAAGTTTTCACCGATTCAGCGGGCATAAAAAACGGCCCGTTGGTCAGTGTGCCAAAAAACGGCAACATGATGTGCTGCTTCACTTCCCGTTCGATGGTTTCGTCCGGATCGGCAAAGAAGATATTGACCGTGGAAGAATCCGACTCGGTGACAGGAATGGGCGCATAATGCATCTGCACCAATATATCCGAGCCTGCCGGCAGCGACGAACCGATACCTCTGTAAAATTTTGTGGGAGTGGCCCCCGGCACATAGCCCTGGGGAATCTGGACGGCCGTTTCCACTCCAAAATCACCAAAACTTGGAAAGCCATATTCTGGCGTTTGGGCATCCAAAACCTGCCCCTCTCCAGTGTCGTCCACGGCAAACAAAGCATGGTGGACGATGGCCTTGTTGCCCGGCCGCATTTCGATGGCTTTCACATATTTGTCCTCCGTCAGCCCCGTTGGCAGCACGATGATCTGGTACTGGTCGGTCAGGTCGCCTTCATGGACATATGGCCGCTCAAAAGAAAGCACCAAGTCCGGCTCGCCGACCTGCGAACCTGTCGGGAAACTGGGCAGCGGGGGTTCAAGCGCAGGGTCGCCCTGGGGCGTGCCGGCAGCTACCCAATCACTGATGAGCTGGATTTCTCCGTCCGTCAGGCCGGCCTCGCTCACGAAGGTGGAAAATTCCCGGTCGGCAGGCCACGGCGGCATGTACTTGATACTGGTCACGTACTCGATCATGCTGCCCCACACCTTGACCTCCTCGTAATTGGTGAGCGGCATCGGGCCGATTTCGCCTGCGCGGTGGCACACCGTACAGTTGTTGTAAATGATGGGGGCGATGTCCTCGCTGTAATTGACCTGCGCCTGCATTTGCGAAGCGAAGAAAAAGAAGAAGGCAAAAACGGAAGTGATTTTGATTTTCATTGAATGAAGATTTTAGATAGTTGGGTGGATAGAAAGATGGCTGCAATTCAAGCAGCTATTGGTTCGATTCGCAATTAGCGGACTATTTATTTTTTGGGTAAATACCACATTATCAATGATTTGTCGAACTAATCACTAATCAACTAATTACGAATCACTGTACTGTCCATTTATTTATCAGGTGCGCACATCTGCACGTTTTTCAGACCTGCGCCCAATGGGCTGATAAAACAGCCGACCGCTTTTGTTGGCGGAACGGGCACAAATGCCTCTTGCCGTATGGCCAGCAAAACATCCCGCAGCTCGCTGCTGGTGGTCACTTGCCGGCGCTTGCCGACCCTGAAAAAAGTGTTGTCTATGCGCCCTTGATAAAGGACTTGTTGGGAGGAATGGTTAAAAACGACAACTTCTGGGGTCACTTTCACGCCGAACTTGTCCATGTGCCTTTGCAGCACGTCGAGTTTTAGCGGAAAGGCCAGGCTGTATTTTTGCCGGAAGGCTTCTATTTTTTTGTTGCTGGAAGAAGGGTTGGGGAAGAGGCCGAGGAAGGCCGTTTTCCCGCCGCCAAATTCCCGGTGGAGTTCGTTCAGTTGCTTGGTAAAATATTGGGAAACAATACATTCCTCTCCGAGGAAAATATAAACGGTCACGCTGTCGTCCGCAGGTTTTTCTTCGGCTGTCGCCAAATTTGGAAGCGAAAGAAAAGCT
The DNA here is from genome assembly GCA_011321935.1 of Bacteroidota bacterium. Lineage (GTDB taxonomy): Bacteria > Bacteroidota > Bacteroidia > Chitinophagales > Saprospiraceae > UBA6168. The sequence continues at coordinate 5,482 of DROJ01000111.1, forward strand.
AAGATTATGGATGCTAAATATTTGAGTTTCATTGGCTAAAGATGTGTCTAATGGTTCGGTTCGTAATTAGCGGACTATTTGTTTTTTGGTAAATACCACATTATCAAGGATTTGGCGAACTAATGCAGTGATTAGTAATTAGTTGACTAGTGATTAGTCCGCCAAATCACTGATAATGTGGCATTTAACCAAAAACTAAATGGTTAGCTAATTACGATTTGTACCACTAATCACTAATCAACTAATTACGAATCACTGCACTAAAGCATTCATGATGCTGCCCCAAATCTCCGTCAAATAGGCAAACAGTCACAAATTTTTTCTCCAAAAGGAGCTTTGTGGACAACCAACAGCAGGCTTTAGACCTTCAGTTGCGCAGCCAGTTTAATTTTTGCCCTGCCCTAAAGATGCGGCAATGCGGCGGCTGCCCTTATCCATAACGTTGGAACTGCCCAAAGCCCCCCTTTTTGATAGCCGCCTCCATCAACTCCGGGAAGCGGTCGGGCGAACAGGCAAAAACAGGCACGTCCATCGCCGCCAATTTTGCCGCCAAAGCATGGTCATAAGCGGGCGCACCTTTGTCGTCGAGCGCAAGCAGGGTGATTATCTGTACCCCGGCGGCTTTCATGCTCGCCACCTTTTTCAGCATTTGGTTTTGGTTGCCGCCTTCAAAAAGGTCGCTTATTAATATAAGGATGGTATCTGTCGGGGTGCGGACAAGTTGCTGTGCGTAACCCATCGCCCGGTCAATGTCGGTGCCGCCTCCCAACTGCACGCCGAACAGCAAATCCACCGGGTCTTTTAGGTCGGCGCTCAGGTCAACCACCGAGGTATCGAAAGCAATGAAATGGGTTTTTACCGAGCGCAGCGAGGCCATCACCGAACCGAACACGCCTGCATAGACCACCGACCCCGCCATCGAACCGCTCTGGTCAACCAACAAAATAATCTCTTTCAACGACTGCCCTTTCCTGCCGTGGCCGATCAGGTATTCGGGGATGATGGAGTTGTATTCGGGCTGGTAATTTTTCAGGTTGGCGCGGATGGTTCGCCGCCAATCTATTTCGTTGAATTTCGGGCGTCGGTTTCTGACCGAGCGGTTGAGCGCCCCTTGGATGGCCTGTTGCAATGGGTTTTTCAGGCGCTTCTCCAGTTCGTCCACTACTTTTCGGATGACCATTCTTGCCGTCTCTTTGGTCTTTTCGGGCATCACTTTGTTCAGGGAAATGAGCGTGGCGACGAGGCTCACGTCGGGTTCTACTATTTCCAACAATTCTGGTTCGGTGAGTATCTGCTGGAGGTTGAGGCGTTCGAGCGCATCTTTCTGCATCACCTGCACAATGGAAGTGGGAAAATATTTACGGATGTCGCCCAGCCACCGGTTCACATTTGGCGAAGCCGAACCCAAACCACCTTTGCGCTCGCTGTCGTAAAGTGCCTCCAATACCCCGTCCATGCCCGTCTGCCCTGCCGGCAGCCCGACCTGCCCCTCCGGGTCGGCTTTTTTGCCGAGCACCAAACGCCATTTTTCTAATCGGTCCATTTTTTATGAAATGAAAGCTGCTATTCTAAGCGAAGTTCCCGCTCTTTTGTCATTCGCCGCAGGCGAACCTGTTCACGTTATAGCGGCTGCCGTGCATGACTTCACTTTTCACGTGAGCAGGTTCGCCTGCGGCGAATGACAAAAGAGCGGAGACTTCGCTTGGAGTAGTGGCTTGACCATTATATCCGTAATCTCACGTCAATTCTCAAATAAATTCGGAACGGCCATATCTGTATTTACGCAGAAAGCAAAAGTAAAACTAAAAAGTAAAGCCAACTCCCGCTGCACTTTTTACTTTTGCCCTCCCTTTTTCTCAATTTTTATTTTTTTAAAAAATGAACCAAAGCGACGTATTAGTCCTCGGCGCCGGCATTGCCGGCCTCACTTGCGCCCTCAAATTGGCGCACCAACGCCCCGACCTCAAAATCAACGTTCTGACAAAAACCCACGAACGCGAAAGCAATACCCGCTATGCGCAGGGCGGCGTGGCCGCTGTCTGGAATTTTGAAACCGACAGCTACGAAAAGCACATCGCCGATACCCTTGACGCAGGCGACGGCCTTTGCGATCTCGACATTGTAAAAATAGTGGTGAAGGAAGGCCCCGAACGGGTGCGAGAGATCATCGAATGGGGCGCCCGTTTTGACAAAAACAAAGAAAAAAAATACGACCTCGGACGGGAAGGTGGCCACAGCGAAAACCGCATCCTCCACTATAAAGACCTGACTGGCTGGGAGATACAGCGTACCCTCGTGGAGCAGGCGCACAAAACCGACAACATCGAAATACTCGAACACTTCTTTGCCATTGACCTCATCACGCAGCATAATTTGGGGCATACCATTACTAGGGTGACGCCGGGCATCGAGTGCTACGGCGCCTATGCCCTCAACAAAAACTCCGGCGAAATAGAAACCCTTTTGGCCAAAATGACGGTGCTTGCCACGGGCGGCGGAGGGCAAGTTTACCGCAATACTACCAACCCCGTCATCGCTACCGGCGATGGCATGGCGATGGTCTATCGCGCAAAGGGGCGCATCGAAAATATGGAGTTTGTGCAGTTTCACCCGACGGCACTTTACAACCCCGCGGGCGACAACCCGGCCTTCCTCATCTCGGAAGCGGTGCGCGGCTTCGGGGGCATTTTGAAATCGCCGGACGGCACGGAGTTCATGCAGAAATACGACAAACGCGGCAGCCTCGCCCCCCGCGACATCGTGGCCCGCGCCATTGACCGGGAGATGAAATTGCAGGGCGCAGAGCATATGTGCCTCGACTGTACCCACCTCGACAAGGAGGGCTTCATCGCCCATTTCCCCACTATTTATGAAAAATGCAAAAGTATCGGCATTGACCCGATGAAGGACATGATCCCCGTGACCCCCGCCTGCCACTACCTCTGCGGCGGCGCAAAAACGGACGAAATGGGCCGCACCACGGTCAAGTTCCTTTACGCCGCAGGCGAATGTACCTGCACGGGGCTGCACGGCGCCAACCGCCTTGCTTCCAATTCACTGCTCGAAGCAATGGTTTTTGCCCACCGCATTTCCATTGATATTTTAGAAAAAATAGACGGCATCAAAAAGGTGAAAAAGGGCATTCCCGAATGGGACGCCCGTGGCACCATGCAGCCGCAAGAACTGGTGCTCATCACCCAAAGCATGAAAGAACTCAAAGACCTGATGAGCTATTACGTCGGCATCGTGCGCTCCAATGTCCGCCTGAAAAGGGCCAACGACCGCCTCTACCTGCTTTACAAAGAAACCGAGGAACTCTACCGCGAAACGACCCTCTCCCCCCAACTCTGCGAACTCCGCAACATCATCACCATCGCTTACCTCATCACCCGTTCGGCATCCATGCGGCGCGAAAGCAGGGGGCTGCACTTTACGACCGATTTTCCAGAAAAATTGGATTTTGTTGACTTGATGGTTTTGTGAAACGAGAGTTTGAGAGTTTGAGAGAATGAGAGTTTGAGAGCAGTATAGAAAAGGGACTCTTGATTATCGGAGCAGAGAAATTAAGAGTCCCTTCTCTATACTGCTCTCAAACTCTCAAACTCTCCTTCTCTCAAACTCTCGTTATTTGTCAGGTTTCTGATTTTTGGTATTTTTGCCAAAACCATCTTTTTTTGATGGGTTTTCGCTTTTTTACCAATCACCTTTACCTATTCACGAGACATGCCCAAGCTACCTTCGAGCAAACTGTTCCATTTGGTCAAATCGCTTTCCGGCAGTGAAAAGCGGTATTTCAAAATGTATATCAGCGGCAAGGAAAAGGACAACAGCAAGTACGTCCAACTATTTGATGCCATTGACGAAATGGAGGAATTTGATGACGGGGCATTGAAAAAAAACATTTACGGAGACGAACCCATCGAGTCGAGAAAATACCCCGGACTGAAAGCCTATCTATACAATCTTATTTTAAAAAGCCTCGTCTCCTATGATGAAAAATCTTCCGTTGATTATAAATTAAAAAATATGCTGCTCGGCGTGCGCAGCCTTTTTAAACGCTCCCAATTTGCAGGCTGTAAAGATATTTTGAAAAAAGCAAAAAAGCTGGCAGCGGAATATGAGGATTTTAGTGCTTTATTGGAACTATTGGACTGGGAAAAAAAGATTGCTTATACGCAAACGGATATTGCTTTTTTGGACAGGGAAATGGGCCGGATAGAGGAAGAGGAAAATGGATATTTGCAGCAGCTTAGGGATATTTCGGAATATAGGAATATATTTTTTAGAATATTGGTGAATATAAGAAAAGACGTTTCGAGAAATAAAAAACAATTGTCTTTGTTAAAAGGGCTTGTGCAAAACCCGTTAATGGCTGATGAGGAAAAAGCGAACTCTTTTATAGCAAAAATATTATTTCATAGAATAAAATCCATTTATTATTTTTCATCTTCCCAGTTTCATGAATTTTACGAAATAAATAAAAAACTATTGGCTTTGATAGAGGGCAACATGCGAATGCTCAAAGAGGATGTGTCGGAATATATTTCAGCATTGAGCAACCATATCGTAAGTTGTGGAATATTGGGCAAGTACGGCGAAGTAAATGAAACGCTCCGTAAATTAATAAGCGTAAAGCCACTGACAAATGACGATGCCGTAAAAATACATCGGCAGTATTATAGTAACAAATTCAGGTTATGTATTGCTACCGGAGAATTTGAGGCAGGCAGACAGGAACTTAAAAGGCATCTGACGTATCTGTCGAAATTTGATGCCCGTCCATTTCAAAAAAGTGATTTCTACTTTCAATATTTCTGCATTTATTTTGGTTCTGAAGAATTTGAAAAAGCGCTCGAAAGTCTAAATGAATGGTTGGACATGTCAAAAAGTATAGAACGGAAAGATTTACAAAGTTTTGCCAGAGTATTGAACATGATCGTACATTACGAATTAGGGAACACACTTCTTTTAGAAAGCTTATTCCGATCAACTTCCCGGCATCTCGGCAAAGGAGATAAGATAATAAAATTGGAAAAAAAAATAATAGGATTTATACTTCAAGCAGGAAAGCCTATTTCTAAAAAAGAGCAAATATTATTATTCAAAGAATTAAAAAAAGACGTTGAAAAAATTGCCGCACTGCCATCTTATAATATATTCAGAATGTTCGATCTTATGTCATGGATTGACAGTAAAATCACAGGCAAGCCCTTCTCAAAGGTAGTGAAAGAAAAATACAGAAAAAACAACACAAATTAAACCAAAATTTTATTCTTGTATAAAAAACAAACCACAGCCTTAATGTCTATATTAGGGCTGTGGCGATTTGAGCAAGGCAACATTTTTATCCCAATACTGCTCTCAATATAATACCATCCTTTTAATTCTAAGAAATTGCTCAGCCAATCTTTCGCCTACTAAAAGGATTTATCGAAATTCCAATCGATGTCGAATTACTAACCATATTTGGTTCTCTAATAATCACATCATCCCAATCAATAAACCCAACTGACCCCGTATTGATAGCGATCCGGCTGCGTCCTCCTTTCACCTTTTTCGTTTCATTTTCCGCCAAGCGGTTTTTCATAAAATCGAAGAGTATTTTTTTCTTTGTCATAACAAATAGTTTTTAAGTAGTGATGAAAAAATATGGCCTAAAAATTCCAAAACAGGCATCGCCCAAGATAAGAAGATTCGCATTTTCACAAAAACCAATTTTTTTTAAAAGTAAGGTTTCTGATTTGTGAAATCCGGCCTCACGGGGCATTGGCAAAATTAAGTTTTTACCGTCCTGCTTCCAATAGCCGCATTGTCTGCCAGCATACCATTTAGAGGCGATGCCTTTGCGGGGGCTAGCGGGAGGAAAGGCGTTGCCTCGAAGATATTTGACCGAGTCAAGGCCTTTCCTCCCGCTACAATTTTTTGGCGATGTATCAAATATAATGCTTTTATTTCAAGGGATTCACATCCCTCGCTAAGAAATGCCGCCCCTGCGGGACTATGTGGAAAGGTCTGTCTATCATAGTCCCGCAGGGACGGCATTTCTTAGCGAGTGTCGTGAGACCCTCGAAAAAATGTGCAAAGTCGACGGGTTTAGAGGCAACGCCTTTCCTCCCGCTACCCCACGCAAAGGCATCGCCTCTAAACCTGCCGACATTCTCTATCTTTTCACCACTTTCGCCACTCCCCCGCCTTCTATTTCCAAAAAATAAAGGCCCTGCGGCAAGCCCGACAAATCCACCGAACCGCTGCCTGTAAACTGAAAACCTCTCGCCACCCGCCCCACCGCAGAACGGAGCTTTCCTTTTATTTCGCTCCGCAAATTGGTTTCAATAAAAAGCATGTCAGACGCTGGGTTAGGGTAAATTTTCAAAACGTTCTTTTCGGCGAGATCATCCGTTGCGGTAGTGCATTCCGAGTTATTGTCCGTTCCGAAAGTAGGCGCTGACGGCATAAAATCACCGCTCCCATTTGGGCAGCGGGCATACGACCTGTCCACCGCCTGCGTCCCAAAAAAGACCTGATCGGCGACAGTGCCGTTGGGCATAGTGAGCAGCAATTGCTCCCCGTTTGCGCTGAGGCCGAAAGAAGCATGGAGCCCTTCCTGCGCCACATCGTTGTCGGCCCAAACGGTCAGGTAGCCATCGGGGTCAATGAAAGAACCATTTGGGAATGCCCATTTTGCTGGGTTCTGCGGGTCGTCGGAGAGGAACCAACCCGACAGGTCAACCGGTGTGCTGGAGCCGTTATAAATCTCTGCCCAATCATCAAACTCGCCGTCCTGATCGGAAACAGCCGTCTCGTTGGCGGCCATCAACTCGTTGATATGCACCGCTCCAAAATTGTTTATTTCATAAAAATCAAACTCGGCGCGCTCCGGCGAGAAGATGCCCGCCCCGCTGTTTTCGGCATAAATATAATACTGCAGGCCGCCTGCCTCCAGGGTCAGCGTTGCCCCAAAAACGCCATCGCCTGCCGTGCCGTCGCCGTGGTTGCCATCGTCGGCCATGGGCAGCAGTTCGAACATTTCTTTGCGGTTGTTGCGGTGCCCCAAAATGGCTGAATTGCCGTTGCTGATACTCGCCGTAATATTGACCGGAGTGCCGGGCGAAGGCATGGCGGGCAAGGCCGAAACGCCAGTAATCACAGGCGCTGCCGCCTGAAATTCGGGCAATCCGAGCAGGTAGGCAATGCGCCCGTCCATGAGCGGGAAGAGGCCGTAGGCATCCTCGCCGTCGTAGCTATCTATCAGCGTATTTTCAAAATTTTGGATAAACTCGTCGTGCGTATAAAAGTGGTTGCCGTCGGAAGCCACCTCCTCGTCAATGAGGTTTTGCAAAGCCTCGGCGCGCTGCTCGAACCAGCCGCTGGTGAACATTTCCCCGATCATAGTGCGTAGGTGGGCGACGTATTTTTTGCGTTGCGAAGCATCCGAAAAAAGGGCTTTGAGCAATGGTTTCTGAACGTCGTTTTCTCCTTGAAACAAATCCAATTCAGTAAAAAAACTAAGCGGAGGTTGCGGGTCGCCCGCTGCGGGAATGCTCAGCCAGGGGAAGCGGCCAAAGGATTCGTTGAGGTCTTCGATGGCCGGCACCCAATGCCCGTTGTCGGCTTTGAAAATAAAATAATTGCGGGGGCTGGCGCCCAAATAGCTGTGCAGGTTGGCCAGCAAATTATTGAAGGCCGACATCCAGATAAAGCGGTCTTCGTCCATCAGGCTGCGGAGATTTTGCGGGTCGTTTTCGAGCAGCAAGGCCAGTTCCCGCAACTCGCCCCAGCCCGTGTTCGACTGCAATTTGTAATGCCCGGAGTAGCAGGCGTCGAGCAGCCCGAGGTTTTCCAAAGCAGCCCCGTGCCCCTCTGCGCAGCCATTCGGCGGCGCCAATATTTCATCAAAACCATAAGAGGGGTTACCTTCCAAACGGGTGTTGCCGGCGTCGGACAAAAAGCGCTCGCTGAAAAATTTGGAGTTGATGCTCTCCACGTTGGCATACAGGCCGAGGAAGTTGCCGTTGACAAAAACGCTGGCATAATTGGCCTTCGGCGCCTCCATATAATTGCGGGCAATTTCAAAGCTCAGCACCTCCCGCAGCCACGAAGGGTCTTTGGCGCCGTTCGATAATTTCAGCACGCGGTAGCCCTGAAAATCTTGGTTTTTCATAAAATCCAATTTTATGTTGAGCGGGTTTTTGGCGTTCGACGGGTCGGAGGTATTGCCGCCACGGTAGCGCACCCCGGCACTGTCGAGCGGCACTCCGTTGATGGCCACGGAGGCCAAAAGGCGCCCGCCGTTGCCTGCCGCTTGCAGGTCGTTGAGGGCCTGGTGCCAATCATCGGTTTGGAAAACAATCTCGATGGTGGTGATATAGTCGCTGCCGTACAGGGCTTGCGAAAGCGCTGGAAAATTGGTGATGGCTGCAAAAAGGAAAAGGAGGAATGTTCTCATGTTTAGATATTTAGCAAAGAGGTGACGCCTTTGCGCGGGCGAAGCGGGTGGAAAGGCGTTGCCTCTGGTTCGACAGTCAGAGGCAACGCCTTTCCTCCCACTTCCCCCGTGCAAAGAATTAGTTAGCTTATAACACCCTCTGCGTTTTTTACGAGGCAACGCCTTTCCACCCGCTTCGCCCGCGCAAAGGCATCACCTCTTTTTCATTGCATCGTAAACGGCCTGCTGAAAACGCGGCCGGATGTCCAGGTCATAAAGCCCCCGGCTGGAGCGGTCGGGATAGACCCGGTTGCTGAAAAAGATGACCTGCAGGTCGTATTTTGGGTCGGCCCAATAAAAGGTGCCGGTATAGCCCGAATGACCAAAACTTTCGGGGCTTGCACTCTTTGCGACGTAACTTTTTGCGGGGTCGTAATCAATCAGCGGCTTGTCGAAACCGAGGCCCCGGCGGTTGCCTTTTCCGCAGTATTGGCAGCGGGCAAATTCTTTTACCCCCCCTTCTTTTATAAAACGCTCGCCGCCATAAGTGCCGTCGTTCAGGTACATCTGTATCAGCTTCGCTAAATCATTGGCCGAGCCAAAAAGGCCTGCGTGGCCGGACACCCCGCCGAGCATGGCCGCCGTCTCGTCATGCACCGTTCCGTGTACTTGGATGTGCCGGAAAAAGGTGTCCCTTTCCGTCGGCACTATTCTTTTTTTCGGAAAAAAACGGAGCGGGTTGTAGGTCAAAGTATTCGCGCCGAGAGGCCGGTAAAAAGTGTTTTTCAGGTGGGCTTCGAGCGAGTCGCCGGTCAGCCGTTCCACTACTTCGGGGTAGAGGATGAAGGAGAGGTCGGAATAGACGTAGGAGAGGCTGTCGGTGAGCGGCAACTTGGCTATTCCCTTGTAAATCTTCTTTTTATACTTTTTATATAAAAATAAATTGTCGGTGATGCGGATGGGGTAGCGCTTGGATTGCTTGTTTTTGAAGCTGCGCATTTTCCAGCGGCCGCGCTTGTTTTTGGCCTCTCTCCAGAAGACGATGCTCGGCTGCAGCCTGCCATAATGGGCAAGGAATTCGCGGTAGGTAATGTGCGCTTTGTTTGAATTTTTATAAAAAGGAAAATAGGCGTTCAGCGGGGCGTCGAGGTCGAAACGGCCCTCGCCGTTGAGGCGCATCAGGGCGGGCAGGGTGGAGGTCGTTTTGGTGACGGAGGCGAAGTCGTAGATGTCGGTGGGCTGCACCGCTTGCAGGCTGTCGTAGGTGTGGTAGCCGTAGGTTTTGTGGAAAACGACCTTCCCGTCTTTGGCCACCAAAACCTGTGCGCCGGGGTAGGCATGGGCACGGATGCCCTCCTCCACGATGGCGCTGATGCTGTCGGTCAAAAGCTGCGCATCGAGACCTACGGACTGTGGCGGGGCATAGCCGAGGCGCAGGTTGCCGGGGCTGCTGAGACCTGCCCCTTTTTTGTAAAATGTGCCGATGTCCGTCTCCAATTTCCCATTTGCGGCAGCGCCGCCAAAAATGACCTGCGCGGCAAGCGAGCGGCCTGCGGCATTGTTTTCGGGCACCAGAATCAGCGCATCGGCCTGCCGGAAGAGTTCGAGTTTTTCCAGTGCCGAGGGCTTGCCAAAAAGGACGGCGACCAATTTGCCTTGCCCTTTTAGAACCGAGGCTGCTATTTCCAAATTTTTAAACCCGGGGTCGGTGGTGGCGTAATTTTCCGCATTGAGGGCGAGGATGAAAATGCCGTTTGCGGCAAGCGGTGCGGGCGGCAGGGGGTCGGTGTATTTGGCGAGGGTGGCCTCAAAGGCATTGCCCTCGTCCATGCCGTAGCTTTTCCAGAAAATGGGCGTTTTGTCGAGTTTTTTTACAGGCAGGAGCTTGCCCTCGTTTTGCAAAAGCACGAGCGACTGTTGGGCGGCCTGCCAAGCCTCCAAGGTGGCCGTTGCTTCCTGCGCCATTGATTTGCCGAAGGCGAAACAAAAAACCAACAACCATATTTTAAATGGTTGGATAGTTGGATAGTTGGATGGTTGAGAAGTAGCCGTTGATTTAATTTTGTGTCTCAAAATTTTAAACATTTATAAAGTTAGAACACTTCGGGTCAAAAGGTCAATTCGAAGCTCCGTGCATTAGTTTATATTTGTATCGTTACAAAAGTCCTAAATTTGATGCTCGTTGCCAACTTTAGGGAAAGTGGCAGCGTCTTAGAAGGGCGTAAAAGGCAGGTCAACAGAGCGTTGTCCCGATTTGCGCCCCCCGCTTTTCTACTGAACCATAATAGGTTTTGTGCATTTGCCCTCGCCAGCCCCCAGCCCCAGAAGGGGAGAACCTGCGCTCGATGCACAAAACCTATTATGGTTCAGTATCAGTGGGGTTTCGCTTCGCTAAATATTAACAGTAGATCATGAATTTAAAAAACCTGATAGTCATCCTTTTTGCTTTTTTTGCTTTCGGCCAACTCTCCGCGCAGGACGAAAACTTGGTGCAGTTCTCCGGCATGGTACTCGACGGCACTACCCAAGAACTGATCCCCGTGCCGTACACCAATATTTTGGTGAAAGACAAAGGCCGCGGCACCTATTCTGATTTCACTGGTTTTTTTTCGCTGGTAGTTGAGAAGGGCGACGTGATCGAGTTTTCGGCAATCGGCTACAAAACGGTCGAATATACCATCCCCAAAGACCTCACCGACAACCACTATTCCCTCGTGCAACTGATGACCCAGGACACCCTCAACCTCCCCGAGACCATCGTTTTCCCCTGGCCGAGCAAGGAGCATTTCAAACTCGAATTCCTCGCCATGGACGTTACCTCCGAAATGGAAAGCCGCGCCCTCCGCAACGTGGCCAACGAAACCATGGAACGCATGCGCAGCACCGTGCCCTCCGATGGCCGCGAACATGCCAACTACTACCTCCGCCAACAGGCGCGCAGCTATTACCACATCGGCCAAACACCCCCGATGAACATCTTCAACCCCTTTGCATGGAAACAGTTTTTCGACGCCTGGAAAGACGGGGATTTTAAAAAGAAGAAGAAGAAATAGATGGTTAAATGGTTAAATGGTTAAATGGTTATAAAAAAAATCCGATGGGACTCATTCCAGCGGATTTTTTATAACCATTCAGCCATTTAAACCATTTAACCATTCAAATCATTTAACCATTTAACCATTTAACCATTCAGCCATTCAGCCATCCAACCATTTATTCAATTAATTATTATCTCCTTGATTATTACTTTTCTGTATTTTGCTATTTCGGGGTCGTATATATTAGTGTTTTCTTTTTTAATATTTTCAAATGGTTCTTTTTTTGGCAATATTTCATTTATTTTTAATTGGCCGTTTTTGAGGTATTTTTTGAATATATCGTCATTATAAACGAGGAGGTAATTTTTTATGCTTTTTATGCGGCGGGAGGCAAGGGCAGCCGCATTGTTTTCAGTATATTCTTTTGGGCCGGTATATCCTTCTATGTTCAGTTCTATATTGTTTCCATTTTTTAAATAATATTTTAGGGTTTTAAAAAAGGCCATTAATTTATCGTAATTGGCCTGCACGCTATATCCGAAAAAAATACCGATATCGGATTCCGATTTGGCCTTTTCTTCCATGCTCTGCCCAGTGGCGTGGCCGGCTATATATTCGTCTATTTTTTGCAGGTATGCGCGGTGGGTTTCTCCGTAATTTTGGGTGGTTGTTTTATTGTCGGGGTTTATGGCGGCGGGTTTGTTGTAATCAAAATATAGGGGCAAGGGGAAACCCCATGACGGGGCGAGGTATAGGTTGCGGAAAATAGTGTCGGCGCTGTTGTTATATTTTAAATTAATGGTGGAAAGGTCAGCAATATAGGCATCTTTGGAGGCAGTGACGGTAAGGAACTGGCCGGGCTTTATATTGAAACGGGAGGTGTTGCTGTCATTGCCGTTTTGAAAAAAATCGCCTTCGCCGAAGCCGTCATTGGTGAGGCCGATGTAGGTGCCGTTCAGTGCGCTGCTGTCTATTTTATTGAAGGTGCGGACAATTAATGTTATATTTTTTCCTGAATTTATTTCTTTTGGGAAAAGTGGTTTTTTTGTTGCTGCCGTATCCTGTTTTTCCTTTTCGACATAAAGCATGGGCACAGGCCCTTCCGCTTCTTGGACATGAGTAAAAAAACGGGCAGGCTCATTGAGCAGGCTCAATTTCCGGGCGGATTTTTCGCACCAATATAGAGCCTCCACATGCTGGCTGTCTTCTTTTAAAATAGCTTGGCTATACAACAGCGCCATGCCATATGCCTCCCGCTCAAAAGCCTTTTTGGCTTTCTTTTCATAGTATTTAATTGATTGCGAATATGCTCCGATATTATATAGCAGCAATATAGCAATCACTTGGATAAGTTTTTTCATCCTAAATGTTCATTTAATCCGATCAATAATTTGTCAGGATTAGATTGCTTTCCGGTAATGTGTGTATGTAAATTGAATGGGTGTGGGTTGGGGGCTATTAATGGGGTTTTATTATTTTATATTTCAAAGTGAGTTGAGTGGGCAAAATATAAACTTGCAATATTTTTATTACAGGACTACGGGCGGCGGGGTTTTCGAGAAATCGGGACAAGTCTTGAACCCCGCACTAATTCCAAAATATAAATTTCGCTTGCAGTATGGGATGGCGGGACTTGCTCGCCATTTTATCAAAAAATTTATGAGCCTACCCAATAAACCTGCCTGCCGGCAGGCAGGTTGGGTGGCTACGTCAGTTCCCCCGCACCACTTTCACCTCAAACCGCTGGTTGAACAAATGCTCCTCCATGCTGCAGGTCACGCCGTCTTGGCAATGGTTGAGCGGCACGGTTTCGCCATATCCGACGCCTTTGATGCGGTCGGCGGAGATGCCTTCTTTTACGATGTACTCAACGGCCATATCGGCTCTGTTTTGCGACAGTTCCAGGTTTTGGGCTGCGATGCCGAGCGATTCGGTGTGTGCGCCCAACTCAATTTGCAGGTTTGGGTAACGCCGCATCACGGCCACCAATTGGTCCAGTTTTTTTGAAATGGGCAGAGTGAGTTGCCAGATATTGGGGTCAAAGGTAGCGCCATTTATGCGATAAACTTGCCCCGTGCGCAATACATTTTCACCTGCATTGGAAATAAATTCACCGAAGGTGGGGAGATTGTTGGTGGTTGTTGGTTGTTGGTTGTTAGTTGGTTGTTGGGCAGGTTGGGCTTGCTTTTCCGGGAGGTCGAAGAAGATGCTGGAGGATTGGGAAGTAGTTGTTTTTTCAGGAGCTTCTTCTTTTTCCAGTAGCGGCGCTTTTGTTTTTTCTTCCTCAAATGTCGTCTTGTTCATTGGCTGGTTGTTTTCGGGGACGTCGGGGATAAAGGAAGGGGCTTGCGGTTTTTCTGGTTTTTCTTCGATGGTTTTTTCTTTAAAAACAATTTCGGGTTCGTTGGTTACGACCTGTTTTTCAGGTTCTGTTTCAATATTTTGTTTCTCAAAAAAAACGTCCTGCTTGTTGGGTGCCTCCTGTTTTTCAATTTCATTTTCAATAATTTTTTCTTCAAAAACAATTTCGGGTTCGTTGGTTACGACCTGTTTTTCGGGTTCTGTTTCGATATTTTGTTTTTCAAAAAAAACATCCTGCTCGTTGGGCGCCCCCTGTTTTTCAATTTCATTTTCAACAATTTTTTCTTTTTCGACAAACGGTATTTCTTCTTTCTGGGGCATTGAAACTGACTGTGCAGGATCTTCGGCCACGGGTTTTTCCACTTCCTTTTTTTCCGCTATTTTTTCTGTTCCCGCCCCGTTTACGGGTGTTTCAATTTCAGAAAACGGCTCGCCGGCCGGCGGATGGTCGAGTACTTCAAAGAGGTAAATGTCATCGTCGCCACCTTGCCGCGAAGAAGTGAACAAGCCCTTTTCGCCATTTGGATAGAGGAAAATGGAAATATCGTCGAGGGGGCTGTTGATCGGCCTGCCGAGGTTTTGCGGGGTCTGCCAGTTTCCGTTTTCATCCTGTTCGGTAAAAAAAATATCGAAGCCGCCATAGCCGGGCAGTCCTTTTGAGCAGAAATAGAGCCGCCCGTTTTGGTCCATGAAGGGGAAGCCCTCGTTGGCCGAAGTGTTGACGGTGGGGCCGAGGTTTTTGGGGCTGCCCCAAGTGTCGCCTTTTCTTTTGGACACCCAGAGGTCGGTGCCGCCCTCGCCTTTGCGGTTGGTGGCAAAAAAGAGCTGGCTGCCGTCGGGCGAAATGGCGGGGTGCATGAAGTTGTAATTTGGGGAACAAAAGGGGAGTTTTTCCGCTTTTTTCCATTTGCCGTTGCCGTTGTTTTTGGACACAAAAAGCTGGAGGTTATAGGTTTCCCTTTTGTTGAGCACGTTGTCGTTGCGGGTAAAAAACACCTCCGAGCCATCGGCGGCAAAAGAGGCATTGCCCGTGTTTTTATTGATTTCGCTCAGCTTGGCCGAGAAGCGTTTTGGCTCGCCGAAGCTGCCGTCTTCTTTTATTTTTGAAAAATAAAGATCGAGGTAATCCCGGCCTGTCCAGCCCGATTTTTCTTTCATCAATTTGGGGCCTGTTTTGCGGTCGGAGGAAAAAACGATCCCGTTTTGCCAGATGACCGGTGCATTGTCGTCGGCATCGGAATTGTGCGCAAATTCATGGATGTCAACGTATGGGAAATAAGGTTCGATCAGTTTTACTTTATCGCAGTTCTCGGCCAGCAGTGCGGCCCTTTTGTCGGTCGGTTCCAATATTTGGTAATCCAAAAACCACTTTTTTGCCTCGTCGTATTTGCCGTTGCTCATCAGCGTTTCGCCATAATACAGGTAGGTCTTCGACTTCGCTTTTTCATCCTGCACGATCTCTGCGTACAGCGCTTCGGCCTTGTCCAGTTTATTGTTCATGCGGTAGCAATAGGCCAGTTTTGTTTTCAGGTTGAGCGTAGCTTTAGAGGTTTTTCCGCTCATTTCGAGTTCGGCAATGGCCTGCTCGTAATGCCCCGCTGCCTGGGCAAACTGCTTGTACTTATAGGCCAGGTTGGCCTTTTCTACCGCCTTTGATTGCGAAAAAAGGGAAAGGGAAAGGGCGGCGAGCGCCGCGGTGAAAAGTATTTTTTTGAAAGCCATTTTGTTCAGTCTTCAGTCCAACAGTCTTCCCTGCCTGTCGGCAGGCAGGAGTCCACAGTCCGGTAGTCTTCAGTCCACAGTCCAATCGGAGACTTACCTAAATATGGGTTGTTTACTTTCGTTATGCCAGACTATTTATTATTAAAAACGTCTCATTTTAATCATCAAGGCCGATCAATATTTTGCTGCAAGGCTCCATTCGTAGGCGGGTTTCCCGATTTCTTGGGAAACCCGCCTACGGTCGGAGTCTTGAAAAAAGTGGTTTACCTTGAATCGTTAAAACGATCATTAAAAACCCTGAAATAGCTGAATGTTCAAAAAGTGTGCGAGATGTTAGTCAGTCGGCAGTCCACCAGTCCGCAGTCCTCAGTCTGGTTCGAGATAGCACTCGGATGCTGAATGCTATCTCGAACCAGACTGAAGACTGCGGACTGAAAGACTGCCGACTTCTGCCTGCCGACAGGCAGGGAAGACTGCTTGGAGATAGCACTCAGATGCTGAATACTATCTCGAACCAGACTGAAGACTGCGGACTGAAAGACTGCCGACTGAATCACCGTCTGGAGGTGAAGGTTTTCATGCCGATCAATTGGTCGTATCGGCCACCGAAGGGGCGGTAGTAGATCAGGATGGTGTATTCGTTTTCGGTTTCGTGCCAGTCGCCCTCCGTTACTTCAAAATCTGCTTCGCTTTTGCCTTCCGGCAAGGCGGCGTAAATATAGTCATAATAGCCCTGTTTGAGTTTTACTTTGGCCACGTAGGCATTGACGGCGGGGTTGTAAACCATTTTGAATTCGGGCTTGAGCTGCCATTCGGTGAGGCCGCCAAAAATGTAAATATCTTCGCCGTACATTTCGCCGGAGCTTTTGAGGGAGAACAGCGCGTCAATGTATTCGCTCTGCAAATTATGGATTTCGTCTTGGCTGTCGTCCCTGCCAAAAATCTGGTATTGCCGCTCTGCGTCGCTGACCCCGTTTTGGCCGCTTTGCGAATTGTCCGTCCGGCGGATGGAGAGGCGGCCGTTCTCATCTGTGTTTTCGATGATAAAATTACCGTTGATGTCGAACCTTTCAAAATGCGCCATGCCGCCCCGTTTTATGTCGGTTTCAATGACCGCTTCGTACTTGCCGTTTTGCTCCGTCATTGAAACAAGGCGCGGGTCGGGGTAGCGGACGCCCCGCAAATCAATGGAGCGGAACTCTTTCCCGGCAGGGAAAACGATCTTGTCCTGATAATCAAAACTTTGCTCTTCCAGTCGGCTGATAAATGGCTTGATGCCAGTGATGGCATTGTCCCAGCGGCCGTTCTGCAACACTACGGCGGTCAGTTCTTGGCGCGGGTTCCTGATCTCAAAACCCTCGTGGATTACTTTGAAATCAATTTCCTGATGGGTACGGTTCTTACTCACCTGGGCCGGGCGGACCATCCGCTGCACTATGTCCACCTGCGGGTCGGCGACCATGAAACGGCGGGTAATCACCAATTTTTTTTCGTCCTCATCGTCGTAAACTTTGAGCAGGTAATTGCCCGATTTGAGGAAGGCCATATCCTCGTTGGGCAGCCTCACCCAATAATGGGTGTAAATAGATTTGGCCTTAAAAGAGTAATCGTAATTATCTATCCTTTCGTCCGAAAAGCCGTCGAGGTATTCGATCTCGGTGAGGTTGGAAGGCGTCCAATCGGCATTGCAATGCTCAACGGAATAAACGTAGTCGCGCACATCTTCCCCGCTTATGTCATCGAAAGAAAGCAGCAAGGCGTTCGGCCAACCCAATGCCAGAATGGGCAGGCTGATCAGTTCGCCGTCCACATGGAACTTTACCGAACGGATATTATCATAATAAGTATAATCGTAATTCCGTAGGTTTTCGTCCTGCCCGTAGGAGAGCAAAAAAGGGATGCAAAAAAGGAATGTCAGTATCTTTTTCATTTCTATAAATTGATGGGACGGAGAGGCCGGATGCCTAAAACCGTTTCCGCTTTTTAGGACGCAAAAGTAGGTGAAAATCGCTAGGGGTGGGGGGATTTAACTTTTGGGGGGCAAGTCGTTTTTATTTGAAATATTAGGCACGCACCTTTTTGTCCGAGAGGCAGGTTGGCGAATGTGGAAAAGTAATCTCCTTTTTAGTTGGCAATGTGAAAAGCACCGCTATACTTTTGTAACCATGTGTAATGTTGTATAACATGGGTATATGGAAAAAAAATATTCATTAGCGGAGGTCGCAGACCTTTTGGGCAAAAGCAAGGAAACCCTAAGAAGGTGGGACAATAATGGAAAACTCACTGCCCTCCGGGAGCCGATGAGCAATTACCGTTATTATAAAAAAGATCAATTAAAAATATTTGACGAACTCAGTTTTCTTTTTGAAAAAGAGAAAGAAGGAAATTATGTAAAACCAATAAAAAAATATTCCGTCCTGGAATTGTTTGCCGGTGCCGGCGGCATGGCGATAGGCTTGGAAAAAGCAGGGCTGAAATGTTTGGCATTAAATGAAATAGACCGATGGGCCGCAGAGACATTAAGAATAAACAGGCCAAAATGGGATGTTGTGGAGGCAGATATAAGAGACCTTTCTTTTAAAGAATATAATGGCAAAGTAGATGTGGTGACAGGTGGTTTCCCCTGTCAGGCATTTAGTTATGCCGGAAAAAAACTGGGCCTCGAAGATGCGCGCGGAACGCTGTTTTATGAATTTGCGAGAACGGTTGACGAAACAAAACCATTATTATGTGTCGGCGAAAATGTGAGGGGCTTATTGCGGCATGAAGGCGGGCGGACAATAAAAGGAATGGTTTCTATTTTGGATCAAATCGGATACCGGGTTTTGGAACCCAAAATATTAAAAGCCATATTTTATAAAGTACCACAAAAAAGGGAGCGGCTTATATTGGTTGGAATCAGAAAAGATATTGACATTGATTTTAATTATCCAAAACCATATAGGACCATATATGCTATAAAAGATGCCCTGAAAAAAGGCCCATTATATAATACGGATGTTCCCGAATCGCCCGGCACTAAATATCCGCTGCATAAAAAAAAGGTTTTGGACTTAGTGCCTCCGGGAGGTTATTGGAGGGATTTACCAGAAGATATACAAAAGGCGTACATGATGAAAAGCTATTATCTGGGAGGTGGAAAAACGGGCATGGCGAGGAGGATGCATTGGGACGAACCAAGTTTAACTTTGACCTGCAGCCCGGCACAAAAACAAACGGAAAGGTGCCACCCCGACGAGACCCGGCCTTTTACCGTCCGCGAATATGCTCGCATCCAAACCTTTCCCGATGAATGGAAATTTGCGGGGCCGGTTTCAAGTCAATATAAGCAGATCGGAAATGCTGTGCCTGTTAATTTGGCGAGGGAGATTGGGTATTCGATCATCTCTTTTCTAAATAAAGTCAACATGTAAGTGCCCCGGACTGATTAATTGGAATATTTTGCTACTTTTATTTTTAAAATCAGCAGAATATGTCAAAACTCAATTGGATCGGCGACGATGATATTAAAAAGACTGTTCAATTTTTATTAAATAGGGCAGAAGAAGCAAACAGTGTTGCAAAAAAAAACTTTGGGAAAAATGTAATTGACCCATTTTCTGCACTGTTTACGATGTCCGGTTTTGACCTTGATTTCCAAACATGGCTCAATGCCGAAGTCACCCGCCAATCTCAAAAAACCCTCCAAAACCATATTGGCAAATTCCATCAAGACATTCTTGGTTCGGTATGCGATTTTGAAGACCTTGGCACTGGAAATATTGTTGATTTGGTTTCGGATAAAAATAAGATCATAGCCGAAGTCAAAAACAAGTACAACACTATTTCAGGCGGGAAATTGTCCGACCTTTATAAATCCCTCGAACGTTTGGTCATGCCCAAAAGCAGCAAGTACAAAGGTTTTACCGCATATTATGTTGCTATTATTCCGAAAAATAAAAACAGGTATGATAAGCCTTTTACACCTTCAGA
>DROJ01000112.1 GCA_011321935.1 Bacteroidota bacterium
CCGGGAT
Organism: Bacteroidota bacterium; assembly: GCA_011321935.1. Lineage (GTDB taxonomy): Bacteria > Bacteroidota > Bacteroidia > Chitinophagales > Saprospiraceae > UBA6168. Next base: position 8 of record DROJ01000112.1, read on the forward strand.
TGGTGGTGACGGAATTTGGCAGTGCCGCAAACGGATCGTTTTCATTGTCGATCAGGTATGGGACAGCGTCATGCGGGCCATTTATATCGAAAGAAAACAATAAAGTTTCTTTTCCTTTTTGCAACAATATATGCGGGTTGTCGATCAAAAAACCGAATGATATATAGTTTTTTGTAGGCGACTCTTCCGGCCCTGAGACACTGGCGTTTTCAGTCCAATGCCCGGCGTGCTGAACCAAGTTTTCAATATCGCAGCCTATCGGCAAAACGGCGGTCACTTGCGCAGAACCAGTTATTGTATTTGCGGTCGGATCAATATCTCCGCATGGCTTGACATATACGCCCCAATGTTGAGTATTGGGCAATTGTTTTATATTTAACTTTAACTGCGACCAAGCAGTAGTGGAGAGGAGGATACAAATTGCGGTAAACAAAGTGTGATACCTGTTCATTAGTTTTGTTTTTTGTGTGAGTGTTTTTCCAGACTTATGAGAAGGGGAATCGAAGGAGAAAGAACGGATTTCGATATGCAAGCGCTGTGCCAAAGTGGATTTGGGTTTTGCTGTATTTCCTTTTTGATACAATTATTTTTACATCTTGCAAAAAATCAGCATTAGTAAAATATACTCGACATAATAGGTTTTTCCGAGGGGTCGGGCATATAAAGAATGGGGCAACCTTTTTGGACGCATTGTTCGTACAGAACGGTACGGTCATTTGCGGACGGGCAGGCGACGATGATTGAAAATTTTGTTTGCTTTTGAAAAATATGGCCATTCTTCAAAGAGTGGCCATATTTTTTTATACCTTTTGCCGTTAGTGGTACAACGCCTATATTTTTATTAAATCAAAAAAAATGAAAAGAAGAGCAATTTTAAACTTAGTCATTTTATTTTTCAGCATCGGCTGTTGCAAGGGCCAAGACATATACCAGGTAAAATGGAAAAAAGAAATTCCTTATATAATGACAGGCACCATAACTTTCGGTACAGGTTTATATTTAGAATCACAGACCAGTATATATACTTTGCAAGAAATAAATAGTTTGGATAAAAATGCTATTGTTTCATTTGACCGCAGGGCCGCTGGCCACAATTCCAATACTGCGCACAAAGCCAGCAATTATTTATTCTATGGGTCGGCAGGCTTGCCTTTGTTTTTTTTGGCAGATAAAAAAGGCAGGGATAATATTCACCATATTGCCGTCTTATATGGAGAGACAATTTTCATAACCGCAGGGCTGACCCTCCTGACCAAATATTCCACCCGCCGCACGCGGCCTTTTGTTTATAATTCAGATGCGGACAATAACAAAAAATTTAAGACCACCGCTAAAGGTTCTTTTTTTTCAGGGCATGCTTCCATTACAGCTGCCAATACTTTTTTTACCGCAAAAATATTTTCGGATTTATATCCCGACAGCAAATGGAAACCTGCCGTTTGGGGGCTTGCCGCGGCCATCCCCGCGGCCACGGGTTATTTAAGGGTAAAGGCGGGAAAACATTTCCCGACCGATGTGATTGCCGGCTATGCAGTGGGCGCATCGGTCGGCCTATTGGTCCCGCATTTTCATTTAGCCCGCAAGGGCGGAAAAACAAAAAAAGGAAGCAAAAAGGATTTAAGTTTTTATGGCGGGCCCGATGGGCTATATCTGAGTTGCCGGTTTTAATGGAAATTTTGCCCCCCCCCCCAACAGCATGGCTGACAAACGTATTTTCAGAAATGTCGTATCTTTTTAATAAGGCCGGGTATTTCATAAACAATAGTCCGTGCAGTTTTTGACCCATGCAAAGTCGCTAAGGCGCAAACCTGCCTGTCCATACGGACGTACCGGCAACTTGTCCCGACCCTTCGGCAAGCAGGGCGCTGATTCTCAGTTGTTTAACTTTGCGCCTTAGCGTCTTTGCGAGAAACTTAATTAGGTATCAATCAGATAGCTATAAAAACTGCACGGACTATTGATAAAATAACAATTTGGTGCGGAGTTTTCTATTAACGCTTCATAGATATTCTTTTACTTTGCCTTCCCGCTTCTGTGCAGAAAAAATACGTACCGAACCATGAAAAACTTCACAAAAAAACTGGCCGCCATATCCATCGGGATATTCGTCGCCCTGTTGTTCCTCGAAATTGCTTGCCAAGCCTTGTACGCCTTTATGGTCGCCCCCCAGTTGGAATCGCAAAAAAACGATGACCTCCATTATTACGAGGCCAATGAAAACCCCGCACTGACCTACTCCCTCCGGCCGGGCTATCATTTCACGAAAAAAGAAAAAGGCCGCAAAGACCGCCGCATCAACATCAACAAATACGGCATCCGAAGCGACACCGACAGCACCAACGCCGCCCAGAAAGTGGCCCTCTTCGGCGACTCCGTACCCTTCGGAAACGGCGTGTCGCAAGAAGACAGCCCCCCGGCCTGTCTGCAGCGGTTGGCCGGCGACAGCATCCACATCCTCAACTTCGGGACGCCCGGCTATGGCCTCGAAGAACTGCCCCACCACCTCCGGGCAAAATACCCGGTTTACCGGCCGCAGACGCTTTATTACGTGCTGAACCTCAATGACTTCTCCCGCCGGAACACCATTTACGAGGGCGGCGACAACGGCCTTTACCGCATCTACAATAAGCCCGGCCTGAAGCTGCCGTTTTTTATCAGAAAGGCCGTTTACAGGTATATAAAGGAGGGTAAAATGTCGTCGGTAAAATGGTACAAATGGCTGTACGAAGGCAACAAAAAAGAATTGTTGCCGCTCATCAAAGAAATGGCCGGCTACGCCAAAAGCAACGGCAGTGTTTTCAAGGTTGTCCTTTTCCCCGCAGCCGTGGGCTACCAAAACGGCCACTTTGCCCTGCAGGGCATTTTTGATGAAATAACCCGTTATTGCGAAAAAAACGGCATCCCCGTTATCGCCCCCGTTGCCGAGTTCAGCCAAAACGTTTACAAGTACCAGGACATTACCGACCACTTTACCCCCGCCGGAAGCGAAGTCATCGCAAAGGTGATTTGGGAGGATATGAAGGGATAAATGGTTGAATGGTTGAAATCAAATTCAGTTGCACTATAAATGAACTGCTGTAAAAACCATTCAACCATTCTACCATATAAAACCATTCAATTCATGATCAAAATCCTTTACGTAGAAGACGAGCCGTTTCTCGGCAAGATAGTCAAGGAGAGCTTGGAGAGCAGGGGTTTCGGGGTGAAACTCGTGGCCGACGGGCAGCAGGTAATGCCCGTTTTCCAGAGCTACCGGCCCGACGTTTGCGTCTTGGACGTGATGCTGCCCAACCGCGACGGCTTCTCCATCGGAAAGGAAATAAGGGGGCAGGAAGCCGCTTTGCCGATCATCTACCTGACGGCCAAAAACCAGACGGAAGACGTGGTAAAAGGCTTCCGGTCCGGCGGCAACGACTACGTGCGCAAGCCATTCAGCATGGAAGAACTCATCGCCCGCATCAACAACCTGCTGCAACTTTCAAAGGGGGGGGCTTCGCCCAAAAGCGGTGATGAAATTGCCTTCGGCAACTGCCTTTTTTTTCCAAAAAAACAATTGTTGAAAATAGGTGGGCAGGCCCGCCAGCTTTCCCACCGGGAAGCGCAGCTCCTCTTCTTACTCTGCGAAAAAACCAATGCCACCGTGGAGCGAAAGCACATCCTCACCGAAATCTGGGGCAACGATTCTTTTTTCAATTCCCGCAATTTGGACGTTTACATAAAAAAACTGAGGAACTGCCTTTCGGAAGACGGGTCGGTCCAGATCATTACTTTGAAAGGGGTCGGCTACCGGTTGGTGTGCTGAGTTGAACCTCCTTTTATTGCGGTGGTAAATTTGATTAAACCCAGTATCTCCAAAAGTTTACATCGTAACCAAATCTTTTTCAAAAACAGGAAAAATTTCGGTTACAACCAAAACTTTTGAACCCCGCCCGCTGCATCCCCTGCCGCAAAATGCCTCATTTCTCATGAAAATCCAGTAACTGGGACGTGGCCTTTTTTAACTGATATGTTTTCAACGCAAGACCACAAGGAGTGCAAGGGAGCGCAATATTCGGTAGTGTTAATTTTGACGTGATTTCAAGCACTCAAGCCCCCGTCTCCGCTGCTTTGTCATCCGCCTTTAGGCGGATCTGTTCACGTTAGAAGTGCAGCCATACAGCCTCCCTAACGTGAGCAGATCCGCCTAAAGGCGGATGACAAAGCAGCGGAGACGGGGGCTTGGCTTAAGTGTTTGGGATCACGTCAAAATTAACACCACCCAATATTCCCTTAGTTTTTCATTGCGTTTCCTTGCGGCCTTGCGTTGAAAACATATGAGTTAAAAAAGACCACCACCCAGTTACTGTTTAGCCCCCTCGAATCCCGAAGGGATTCGAGGGGGCTAAACAGGCACAAAATTCAAAGGTCAAATTGCTGCATATTATGGAAGTTTGCGCCAACAAAATGATACAGCATGAGACACATCAAATCCGTTTTCGCCATTTTTTCCATCCTCTTTTTCCAATTTCCCAACGCACAGGCCCAGCTCAAATGGCAGCCCCTCGGCAGCCACCTCAGCACCCCGTGGACGGCAAAGGTCAGCCCTGAAAACGCCCTCCCCGAATACCCCCGTCCGCAAATGGTACGCAGCAAGTGGCTCAACCTCAACGGCGAATGGGGCTTCCAACTGATGGACAAAAAAACAGAAGCCGTCGGCAAAAAAGGGAAAATACTCGTCCCTTTTCCCGTCGAGTCGGCGCTGTCGGGCATCCGCCAGAAGGTGGCGCCGGGCGACCTCATGGTTTACAACCGCAGCTTTGAACTGCCCCAAAAATGGACCGGGCAGCGCATCCTTTTGCACTTCGGGGCCGTCGCCCGGGAAGCGAAAGTTTTCGTCAACAACAAAGAAACCGGCACCCACAAAGGCGCCTACGATCCCTTCACTTTCGACATCACCGCCTACCTGAAACCAGCAGGCCAGCAGCACATCACCGTGCAGGCGAGCAACCCGGCCGGCGAGGGAAACCCCCGGCCCGCCAGCGGCATCTGGCAAACGGTCTGGCTCGAAGCCGTCCCCAAAACCTACATCAAAAGCTACCGCGCAGAACCCGACGCCGACAAAAACAGGGTGCTCGTGCGGGTGGTCACCGCAGGCGAAAACAAAAGCTCCGCCGTCGTCGTTGCCCGCATCTTCGAAAACGGGAAAAAGCTGTCGGAGGCGAGGGGCAGATCGGGCACGCCGCTCATGATGAACATCCGCAGCAAGGCGCACTACTGGTCGCCCGGAGACCCCTTCCTCTACGACCTCGAAATTTCGATAGCCAACAAAAACGGCGACAAAATAAAAGGCTATTTTGGCTTGCGCAAAATCTCCACCGGAGCGGGTGCAAGCGGCACTGCCCGGCTGCTGCTGAACAACGAACCGCTCTTCCAAAACGGCCTGCTCGACCACGGACTTTACCCCGACGGCGGCTGCACCCCGCCCACCGAAGCGGCCATGCAGTACGACCTGAAAATGGCCAAAGAAATGGGCTTCAACCTCATCCGGAAAACGGGCATCGCACCCGCCCGCTGGTACTATCTTTGCGACAAAACCGGGCTGCTCGTCTGGCAGGACATGCCCGCCGCTGCCAACCGCAGCAAAGAAGAACAGCGCCAGTTCAAATGGGAACTCAAGGCCATGGTAGACCACCTTTTCAGCCATCCGAGCATCGTCGCCTGGGCGCCTTTCGGCAGCGGCAAGGGCCAGCACGACTTGGGTTTTTATATAAAAAAACTAAAACAGTGGGACCCTTTGCGGCTGGTCATTGCCCCGGCCGGCAGCATCGAAAACCGCAGTGCCGACCTGCTCGATGCCCGCTCGTTCCCCGCCCCTTTTCTGCCTCAATCCGAAAACGGTAAACCGCTCATCCTCGGCGGTTTTGGCGGCTTGGGCCTCGGCGTGAGGGGCCACCAATGGCCGGGCAGCGACTGGAACTACCTGCCCGTCGAAGCTCCCGAAAACCTGCTCGCCGGATACGAAGAACTCCGCCGGCAGCTCCTGCCGCTGATCGAAAATGGCTTGTCCGCTGCCGTTTACGTCCAGCTTTCCGACTCCCCAACGGAGAACGACGGACTGCTCACCTACGACCGGAAACTGACCAAAATAGACCCCTCCCTCGTGGCCGCTGCCAATCAAGGCTACCTGCCGCCAAAGCCTCTCTCCGACGCCCGTATTTTTATAAAAAAAAGAAACGTGAAATTGGCAACGCCCAAGCCCGGCGCTTCCATCACCTATACCTTCGACGGCCCTGGCCCCAATGCGGTTTGGAAGCCGTACAAAGAGGCGCTGCGGCTGCGCAAAAACACGACGCTGCGCTGCCGGGCAGAGTGGCCCGACGGCAAAAAATCGCAGGTGCGGGACTATGTTTTTACCAAGACAAAGCCCATCCGTAACCCGAACGGAAGTTCGGGCAAAAGTTCGGGCGCAAGCCCGAACGCCAGTTCCAGCCACCCGGGCGCAAGCCCGGTCCCTCAATCGGGCACCAGCCCGAACGCCGCTCCAGAAAAAATTTTGGGCGCCAGCCCAAACCACCCCCTCACCGCTTGGCTCGATGTCCCCAAAACAGCCGTCTATACCTTCCACCTGACCACCGCCGCCGACACCCGCCTCTCCGTCTCCAACCAAATTTTAATTGAAAACAATAATTTGCGGAGCGAACAAGAAAAACATGGCAGCATTGCACTGAAAAAAGGCAAACACCCCGTCCAGTTGTTTTTTTTAAATAAAAAAAATGGCGGAGATGCTGATGTTTGGGCGGTGGGGGAAGATGGGCAAAGAGTGGAGGTGGGGCTTCGTTGAGTTTTGGTTTTTTAGGCTTGGCAAGTTGCTAAAGTTTGGCAGGTCTTTGATGCTGTTGAGGCCCCTGATCGGTAGCACAGCGTTCACGCTGTCCCGGTCAATGGCGTTTACGCCGTTGCCGTTGGGTGCGCAGGCGTAAACGCCCACGGCCGGGACAGCGTGAACGCTGTGCTACCACAAAAAAAAGCTGCCCGTAAAACGGACAGCTTTTAAAAATCTAAAATTACCTTTCGCTAGGTTGTTCTTTTTTTTGGGGCGAACGGCGTCCGGGCTGTCGCCCGAACGGGGTGGCCCGAACTTCCGTTCGGGTTACGTGCCGCCGTCACATGTCTTTTGTTGACTGCACGTAGGCGCCTTTTTCCCGCCCGTTGTTGGGCACTATTTCATAGGCCTTCATCCCTTCCACTTCGTAAATGTCAAAACTGTTGCGCCCCTTTGCACTGCGCATAGAACCGGGCCGGTTGGAGGAAAAGTAAGCCTTCCCGGATTTGTCGTGCAGGGTGAAATAGAGGTCGTCGTAGGCACTGTTGACCGGCCTGCCAAGCCCCTCCGGCCTTGCCCACATATCGCCTGTTTTTTGTGATTTGCAAATGTCAAAATCGCCGTTGCTGCCCCTTGCGTTGGAGCTGAAATAGAGTATCTGTGTATTGCGGTCGAAATAAGGGGTCACGTCGTCCATTGCCGTATTGATGGGCAGCGAATAGGGCGTTTCGAATTGGCCGTCGAAAGAAATGTGCGACACCCAAATATCCTTTCCGCCCCTTCCCCCTTCCCTGTCGGAGACAAAAAAGAGGGCAAATTTTTTCTGCTCTTCGTCCCACCCGATGGAAGGCTGCGTGGAGGTAGAACCCCTCCGGTTGATGATTTCGGGAAGCCGTTTGGCGACGCCCCAGCCCCCGTTAAAATCATTTTCGCGGTACCATATTTCGCACCTTTCCTGCTTGCTGTCCCGGCAGATGGTAAAATACATCCGGCTGGCATCGGGCATGAAAGCCGGGTTGGCTATATGTGCCGATTTTCTTTTTATGTCCAACTCATTTACAAGCGTTGCTTTTCCGCTTTCGCTAAATGAAAATATGCGGGCGACCTTTGTCCCGTCGTCGGGTTTTTTATAAAAAGAAGTAAAATATACGCGGCCGCCGTAACGGGTGGGCGCATAGTCGGGAGCGGTGGTGTTTACCCGGCTGCCGAAACGTTCTACTTTTATTTTTGGGCCGATGGGTTTTTGGTTGATTGGCCGTTGGGCATTGGCCGCCAAAAAAATAAAAAGTAAAAAAGCTAGGGTCAGAGATTTTTTGAAAGTCATTGTAAGAATAAGTTTTGGTGTAACACAAAAATTGTAAGATTTGGATATAGTGTTTTTCCCGGCGTACAATGCAAGTTGCATCGGCTGAAATGGATGGATATTTCCATCACAATTTTAATATCAAGTTGGGAAAACGGAAGAGAAGGAGAAGTTGAAAGGTGGGTTTATAAATATTGCTTGCGGGGACAAAGATATATGCAGGGGAGGCAGGACGCAAGGCAGGCCGACGGGGCGGACAATATTTTTATATTAACAACAGATATCAAGGGTAGCCAGATAAATGTTTTAAAAAATTAATTGCCAGTATTTTATAAGTATAAAAATATTTTTATAAAAATATAATTATCCGTTTTTGCCTGTCACATTATTATCCATAAAAACATTGCTTTTGTCAAATATAAAAATATCGGCAACTACTGAAGTGATTACGAATCACTGCAGTAGTTACAAATATTGGAGCTTTTGAGTCAACGCCTTTCCTCCCGCCCGGCCATCGCAAAGGCATCGCCTCAAAGGGCCGGCCTCACTTGATTTTGCTTTTAAAATAATCCACCAGTTTTTGCCTTTTGTCCCCGCTCAATTTTGCTTCCGGGTGCATGATCCAATAGCTCATCAGCGGCATCTTGGTTTCCTCCACCTCCTCGGCCATATGTTCGAGGGCGTGGGTTTTGTCCTCATCGTTGTACTGCCGCCATTTTGAAAAATTAAGCTCGCCGCGGGCTTCCTCAAAATGGTTTTTCATGAACCAGCCGACCGGCTGCAAACCGGCATACCACGGATATTCGGTGTGGTGGGAATGGCAGTCGTAGCAGGCATTTTTCATTAAACCAGCTATCTCTTCCGGCGGGTTTTCGACGGTAATGAAATCATCGGCCGGGTCGCTCGGCGGGTTGGTCTGCTCAATTGGAAATAGCTGCATGACAGCAAAGATGCCGACGGCGGCAAGTGCAATGTTCCTTGTTCTTTTTTTCATAATTAAAATTGGAAGTGGAAATTGGAAGCTGTTTATATATCCAATTTTCCGCTTTTGTTTTTTTCAAATTTATAAAAACGTTCGGTACATTTTTCTTTTTCGTTAAAATATTCTTTCTCGAATTTTAATGCCGAGCGGTCGAGTATTTTTACGGAGGCAATATTTTCCACGTCCACATAAGCGATGATTTTTTTTGCTTTCATTTCTTCCAGCGCATATTTTATCAAGCCGTCCGATATTTCTTTTCCATATCCCTTGCCCCAATATTTTTCTAAAAAACGGTAGCCGATTTCATTGTCGTAAACAATTGCGCAAGTGCCGACAAATGCCCCGTCCAGTTTCTTTTCGATGGCCCATACCCAAAAACGGTTGCCGGGTTTTGCGTAGCTGGAAATACATTTTCCGAGGCTTTCCCGGTTTTCTTTTTCTGATAGCGGCCGGCCCGTGGTATAGCGCATGACCTTGGGGTTGGACTGCATTTCGTGGAAGGCAGGGAAGTCGGAATATTCGAGGTTCCTTATTTTTAAGCGGGTAGTTTGGAATATCATTGTTCTGGTTTACGCAAAGGCATTCCAAGTTGTAAAAACTTGAAATGTCTAATCAACAGGGACGATCAACAAGGGGGTTTTAGATTTTTTCAATAATTGTTTTACCGTGTCTCCAAATAAGGCTTTGTGCAAAAACCCCCGGTCGTGCAGGCCTGCAACAATTAAATCTGCATTTAATTTTTGGGCTTCTTCCAAAATCATTTCCACCGTCGGGCCTTGTATCAGCAAGGCTTCCGCTGCTATCCCTTCGGCTTCGAGGCCCGCCGCCATTTCTTGCAAATAGCGGTGTTCTGCCCGCAGTTCGTCCGCCCTCGTGTCGCGGATATATTGGGGGCCAATGTCAAAGCCCACAAAATCGGGGTTGGGTGCGGCAATATGAACGACCCATATTTTCGACCCGAATTTTTCGGCCAATTGTTTGGCATGGCTCAATAATAATTTCGATTTTTCTTCTAAATCAAAAGCGACGAATATATTTTTCATGATAGTTGATTTAATTGTTTTTGCATTCAACTCATAAATGCAACTTTAGGTTAACAATTTCATTAGACGTACAAAACTCAGCCATTTTAATTTTTCTTTTTATTGAGTTTCAAGTATTTGTCAGCAAATAAAGAACTCGTTTTAAAAAACAATTCTGACCTCTCATAATTAGCATTGACTAGCTTTAATTTACCGCCCTCTTTTAGACATTTTTTGCAATAAGGTATATAAAGGTCACTAGA
>DROJ01000113.1 GCA_011321935.1 Bacteroidota bacterium
GCCTTTGGGCAGGGAGTGCGGGGGGAAAGGCGTTGCCTCAATTCGATATATTGAGGCAACGCCTTTCCCCCCGCACTCCCTGCCCAAAGGCATCACCTCAAAGGCCCCCTGCTAAGCAGTTACCAATGAAATCAATTACATCGCCGTGATAGTCACTTTGATAGCCTGGTTGACGGGAGGGTAAGTGAAGCCGTCGTTGACCGGCATCACGTTGCCGTTTTCATCGGTGCCGGTAGTTCCTCCTCCCCTTGCAGGCTGGTTGTTGCCGGCGCCGGGGTATTCGTTCACTTCTGTTCCGGCATCCCAAAGTTGCACATTTCCGGTGACATCGCCCGTGACGGGGCTGCCATTTTGGAACAAAGCAATCCCATTTTCGCCGAAGGCGTAAAAAAGGTCGTTGGTGTGTACGAGCATGGTGGCAATGCTGAGGTAGTCGCCGTCCTCGGCATCAAAAGTAAAGGAGTAGGAATTGCCCGGCATCAATGGCCCGGGGGCACTTGCGCCGACGGGCGTATTGAAAACCCCGTTGGTTGAAATGCCCATCGCTCCTGTCAAGGAGGTGTTCAAAGCGGAAGGGTCGCCGCCTTCGGCAAGCGATTCAAGCCCCTGCCCTTTGTCGCCTGCGCCGTTGGTGAAGATGGGGTTCACGTCCATCGAGTGAACGGCATAAACACCGGGCGCAAAGGGAGAAACAAAACCCGTCGCATCGGTCAGCCTCGTCGTCATTTTACTGTTGTCGCCATCTTCTGCGATGCCTTCCAAACCTGCCGAAGCGGCCTGCCCTTCGGTAAACAACGGGGTGTCCATGCCAGCAACCACCCAATTGCCGGGCGCCAGTGGAGACGGGATGGAAGAGGAGCCAGAAATATTGTCCAAAGTGAGGGTGAACATGGTGCCGCCATCATGCGCCAAAGTCAGCTTGATGAGGGAGGCAACAGCCGGGTAAGTGAAGCCGTCGTTGACCAACTGCACCACGCCGTTTTCGGTCATGCCGGTATTTGGGCCAGCTTGGCGGGGCGCTTGGTTTGGCCCGACGCCGGGTTCTTCGTTCACTTCCGTTCCGGCGTCCCAGAGTTTGACCTGGGCAGTGACATCGCCCGTCACGGCTGCGCCCATGTCATCGTAAAGCTGCAGCCCCGAATCATCGAAACCGAAAAACAGGTCGTTCGACTGCACGTACATCGTGGCAAAAGAAAGGAACTGGCCTTTGCCCGCGTTGAAGGTAATAGTCTGCGACTCGCCCGGCGCCAAAAAATTAGTGGTGCCAGAGGCCAAGTAGGAAGCGGGGGCCAGTACATTTTCGACGTTCACAGTGAAGGTGGCCATTGCTTTTTGCGGGGTGACCTCGTCGTCTTTGCAAGAGGCAAAGGCCAGCAAAAGCATGGAAAACAAAACGGTTTTTTTCAAAGTTGTCATGATAAAAAATTTTTGATTAGAAATGGCCATTGGCTTGAGGCCATTGGCTTTTAGCCAACAGCAAATAGCAAACAGCCAATCAGTTATATTTAGGATAATAAAGGTTGATTGAATGCTTCGGCTGCCAGTTTTCTGAGCCGCTCCATGTCCCTCACCAGCAAGTACCTTCGGTTGAAATGCACGACTTTCAACTGCCGCAGTTCATTTAAAATAGTGGTGACCGATTGGCGGGAAGAATTGCAGAGGCCGGCCAGTTCGTGGTGGGGAAGGAAGTGCCTGACTACCCGCTCGTAACCGACATCTCGGCCTGCCTTCTCCACGTATTCCACCAAAAATAGGAGTACCCGGTGGCGGGTGCTCATCAGTTCGAGGCGCTGCAAACGGGCCTGCATTTTGCGCTGCCGTTCCACTACCGATTGCAGTATCAACTTGGGCAAAAAAGGCGTTTTCTCCATTAAATTAAGGAAACTCAACCGCGGGATGGACTTGACGAGGGTGTCCGATTTAGCGACAGCGTACCTATCCTCCCCCACGTCGCCCGTCAGTATTTCGGGGTTGATAAATTCGCCGTTCATGAACAGCCCGGTGATGACTTCCCGCTCGGCCAATGGGTCGAGGTGGCAGAGCAGCACCTTGCCTTTTACCACAAAATGGAGGTCAACTTCTGCCCTGCCCTGCGCGATGACCTGCTCTCCTTTTTTGTAAATCTTTTCTTTGAAAGGGGCCAATGTTTCGGTCAGTTGCCAAGTGCCGTTGCCACGGGCAAGGTTGGGCTGAAATGACTTTGCGGTATTCATTCGGAAAGGTTTTTTTATAAAAAAAATGGTAACTGTTTAGCTTCCCGAAATCCGCCGAAGGCGGATGAATGTGAATAACCCCGGATGAAATCCGGGGTAAAACGAAGAGAATAGGTAGCAACCCTGGAGGGGTTGAATGTCTGCTGTCCGGATCAACATTCAACCCCTCTGGGGTTGCTGCTTATCCTCATCGCTCCCCCGGATTTCATCCGGGGCTATTCATATTCATCCGCCTTCGGCGGATTTCGGGCCAGCCGAGTAGTCACAAAAAACAATTTCAATAAAATTGACGGCACAAAGTTGCAGGCGGGGGGAGGGCTAATTCTTCACGAAACATTTACAATAAAATCACAATTTGTACTCATTTGTTTTTTTGAAAAACGGGCGCTGTAAGTCCCTGGTTATCTGATTTTTATAAAAAAACAATTTCACAAAACACATTTTATTTTTTGAAAAAACGGCAGCCGCAAAAGGTTTCGGCAGCCATTTCCAAGCAGCCCGTTTTCTTTTGTATATATTGCGTGATACTTCTGTGATACTTGTCGCTTACTTTTGTGAAACAACGAGTGGTCGAGCAACGCCCAACCCCTATTAAACTTTAATCATTCACCTTTACTCATTAAAATAAATGTCCTCAAAACGAGTCCTGATAATCGAAGACGATCCCAACCTGATAGACCTGTTGGAGATACACCTCAACGATCTGGAGTGCGAACTCGACCGGGCGATGGACGGCGAGACCGGCCTGCGCAAAGCCCTCGGCGGGCGTTTCGACCTCATCGTGCTGGACGTGATGCTGCCGCAAATGGACGGATTGGAAATTTGCCGGAGGCTGCGGGCAAAGGAAATCCGCACACCTATATTAATGCTGACCGCCCGTTCGGAAGAAATAGACAAAGTGCTGGGGCTGGAAATGGGCGCCGACGATTATTTGACCAAACCCTTCAGCGTGCGGGAGTTCATTGCGCGGGTGAAAGCCATTTTCCGAAGGATGGAACTTTGGCAAAAACCGCCCGACCATGCCGCCCCTCCGGCTGCACTGAAATTTGGCAACCTGAGCATTGACATTGACAAGCGCAAAGTGACCATCAATGACAAACGGGTGGAGCTTTCGCCCAAAGAATTTGACCTCCTCAGCCTGCTGGCTTCCAACCCGGGCAAAAGCTATGACCGCAGCCGATTGCTCGACCTTGTCTGGGGCTACGAATTCGAAGGCTATGAACACACCGTCAATTCACACATCAACCGATTGCGGGGAAAAATCGAACCGGACATCGCCAAGCCTACCTATATCCTGACGACTTGGGGGGTGGGGTACCGGTTCAATGAAGAACTTTGAACCGGCTGTTGGCTTTTAGCTTTTGGCACAGCCAACAGCTAATGGCCAATAGCCAACAGCTACCAACATGAAACTAAACAGGCTTTACTGGAAAATATCGGCGACGCTGCTCGCACTGCTCGCGCTGATCGGAGTGGTTTACATTTTGATTTCGGCCTATACCGCAGGCAATTATTTTAAAGAAGTCAACCAGCAATTGTACGGCGACATCGCCCAGCACATGGTGAAGGAGTCGAAGGTCAAGATCATCGGCGAACGGGACACGGCGATGCACACCATCATGCACTCCATGATGGCCGTCAACCCGAGCATCGAGGTTTATCTGCTCGATACGGAGGGGAATATATTGGACTTTGTGGTGCCCCACAGCACCGTTGTTTTGAAAAAAGTAAATGTGCAGCCGATCAAAAAATTCCTGGAAAACAAGGGCAAAATATTTGTGGAAGGCGATGACCCAAAAAGCAAGAGCGAATGCAATGTTTTCTCTGCCGCACCTATTCTGGAAGACGGGCAACTGACGGGTTATGCGTACATCATCTTGGAAGGGCAGGAGCAGCAAGAAGTGGCGTCGGGACTGCTCGGGAGTTATTTTTTGAAATCGGGAACCACCCTTTTTATTGCCTCGCTGATCGGCTCGCTGCTGATCGGGCTGCTCGCTATCTGGCTCATTACCAGAAATTTACGGGAAATAATAGATACGGTGAGGCGCTTTAAGGAAGGCGACTACAAAGCCCGCATCCCGAAAGCGGGCGACAAAGACCTTGCGGTGCTTTCCACTACTTTCAACGACATGGCCGATACCATCGAGGCCAATATCGAGGAACTCAAATCGGTGGAAAACCTGCGCCGCGAACTCATCGCCAATGTGTCGCACGACCTCCGAACGCCGCTCGCCATCATGCAGGGCTATGCCGAAACGCTGCTGATAAAAGATGCCGAAATCGGCCCCGCTGACCGCAAAAAATATTTGCAGATTGTGCTGGACAGCTCGGAGAAACTCTCCCACCTCATTGCGCAGCTTTTTGAATATTCAAAATTGGAGGCCAATCAGGTGCAGCCCAAAAAAGAGCCGTTTTATTTGGCGGAACTCGCACACGACGTGCTGCAAAATTATCAGTTGATCGCCAAAGAAAAAGGTGTCCAATTGGAGGTGGAGGCCAGCCAAGACCTGCCGATGGTTTTTGCCGATGTGGCCCTCGTGGAACGGGTGATCCAAAACCTGATGGACAACGCACTGAAATTCACGCCCAAAGGCGGTAAAATCGTCATTGCCCTAAAAAATGTGAACCACGCCGTGGAAGTCCGCATCGCCGACAACGGTCCCGGCATCCCGGAAAACGAACAGGCCGCTATCTTTGAACGCTACCGCAAAGCTGCACCTTCTGACCTGAAATCTACCAAAGGCGCGGGGCTTGGACTGGCCATCGTGAAAAAGATTTTGGAACTGCACAACGCGACGATCCGGGTGAGCAGCAAGCTGAATGAAGGGACGGCTTTTATGTTTCAATTGCCGGAGTATTCGGGCTAGTGCAGTGATTCGTGATTAGTTGATTGGTGATTAGTTCGCCAAATCCTTGATAATGTGGCATTTACCAAAAAATAAATAGTCCGCTAATTACGAATCGAACCACTAGGTTTTTTCCCAGAAAGAAAATCGGGGGAATAAGGCACGGAGACAGAGGGATATTTAAGTTTTTCAAAAAAAAATTGAAATGAAATCAGTACTTGCAAATATTACGCTGATGAACACAAGGGATAGATCCGATAAAACAAAAATTGATCGTCAATCCGGCCTATCCCGACATGGCTGTTTTGAGATTGTAATGAATGTTTCTTGAAAGAGTTGAGTTTTAGTTGTGAGCGAAGTATCCCAAATATCCAAGTAAAAGCGGAAGAATATCCCTTCGTCTCCGTGCCCTTCCAATAGAGGGGGAATTAATTCCCCCTCTATTGGAAGGGCACGGAGGAATCGGGGGAATAAATTCCCCCGCTTTTGGAAGGGCACGGAGACAGAGGGCTGCTTTTTCGCTTTTTTTTATTGGCAAAATGGGAGCTGGTTGGCAAACAATTCGAAGATCGGGGGAATAAATTCCCCCTCTATTGGAAGGGCACGGAGACGGAGGGATATTCTTCCGCTTTTGTTTTTATTGGCTAAAATGGGGGCTTGTTGGTAAACAATTCGAGCAGTCCATTAGCCGCTTTTGAAGCCGCCAATCTTCCTTCAAGTACCTCGTTTTCAACACTTTGCAATTTTTCTGCAATTTCTTTTTTGGTAAAAAACAGCCTTTTCAAGCCTTGCTCTAACAAATCATAAAACCAATTTTTTGCCTGCTGCTGCCGGTTGTTTTTAAACCAACCACTTTCATTGATTTGTTTTTGAAAATCCAAAATCAGTTTCCAGATATTTTCTATTCCATCTTTTTGCAATGCCGAGCAAGTTACCGCTTTGGGCGTCCAACCGCTTTCTTTTGGCGGGAACAAATGCAGTGCCTGCGCGTAGTCCTTCCGCGCCGATTTTGCCAAAGCGGTGCGCTCGCCGTCAGCCTTGTTGATGGCGATGAGGTCGGCCATTTCTACGATGCCCCTTTTGATGCCCTGCAACTCGTCGCCGGCGCCGGGCAGCAGCAGCAAAAGGAAAAAATCAACCATGCCATGCACGGCCACTTCCGACTGTCCTACCCCCACCGTTTCGATCAAAATGGTATCAAAACCTGCCGCTTCGCAAAGCAGCATTGTTTCCCTCGTTTTTGCCGCTACCCCTCCCAACGAAGTTCCGGCAGGGCTTGGGCGGATGAAAGCATGGTCGTTGGTCGAGAGTTTTTCCATCCTCATTTTGTCGCCCAAAATACTTCCCCGGCTGACTTGGCTGCTCGGGTCAATGGCCAAAACGGCGGGTCTGCGTTTTTGCTTTTCTATCAAATAAGTGCCGAAGGTTTCAATGAAACTGCTCTTGCCCACGCCCGGCGAACCGGTGATGCCGATGCGGATGGAATTGCCAGAACGGGGCAGGCATTTTTCGATGATCTCTTGCGCCAGTTTTTGGTGTTCCGCCTTTTTGCTTTCCACCAAAGTAATGGCCCGTCCGAGCAAAATGCGGTCGCCCCGAAGGATGGCTTCGACGTATTCAGCAGCCGTTTTTTGTTTTTTGTTGAATGCCATTTTTGTTTTGGAAACAACCAATTCAGGGCGTGAATCGCTCCATAGGAGTCCCTTTGGGAAAGTCACACCCTGATTTAAAAGTGTTAAAGGATTTTAACAGGCACAAATTACGATTTTAACACTATTTATAAACCACTGAAATTCAATGATTTGGAAAACCTGTCGGAAATTAACACTTGCCCGCGTCACGCCCAAAGTGGTTAAAGTCCTGATAAACCATGCGCAGCCCGGTATGGAAAAGTTGCCTAAAAATGTCTCTGCCCCTTTCTTTGTCCCTGTGAACAGGCAATACTTTTTTCAATACATGTAGCACGGATTTTACTCGTGCTACTTTTTCAAAAAAATCTAAAGCCGTGATATATAACTGGCGGGCAAATATATTCAAACGCTCTCAATGTCTCGCCAAACACTCTCTTTGACTGATGATTTTTTAACCCCAAATTTAACCGAAACATGTTCTTTTCTAATTTTTTTCTCTTTAAACTAAAATACGGATTCACGTTCTCCTGCTGAATTTTTCTCTCTGAAATACAAAACGAAAGTGCGCTCTTTTTCTAATTTTTTGCTCTTTAAACCAAAAACCGGATTTACATTCTCTTTCTGATTTTCTCTCTGAAATACAAAAGCAAACCGCGTTTTCCATCTGATTTTTTTTGCCCCAAAATTCCAAAAACCCCAACATTCCAAACCTCCCGGTCAACCAATTCAAAACAAACGATTGCCACTCCCCAGCAATCCATGCTCTCACTGAACTAAGACAATTTGGACTGAAAATTTTATTTGCCAATCCAAGTTCCCGAGAAATCGGGACAAGATTTTCAACGTCCCCGGTAGCATGCAATGGCAACTTTGGTTAATTAAAGTGATTATTACCCAGACTCTCTGCGCCACTGTTTTGCTGCCGGACTTTTTTTTACTGGTTTATTGGTTTATTGGTTTATTGGTTTATTGGTGTATCGGTTTAACGGCGGGGTGGGGCTGAATCTCGTTTTTCAATTTCCTAATTTCTCAATTTCCTAATTCCCCAATTCCCCAATTCCCCAATTCCCTAATTCCCTAATTCCCCAATTCCCCAATTCCCTCTATTTCCATAAAACAATCGTCCGGTCGTCGCTGCACGAAATGAGGGTATTTTCATGCGGGTGCCAGAGCAGTTTATTGACCGAATTGAAATGGCCGCCGTCCCTTGCGCCTTCCAGCACTTTTATCAGTTCAAAGTTTTTTGCATCCCATATTTTGATGGTTTTGTCTCTGCTTGCTGTCGCAAAAAGGTGGCCTCCGGGATGGAAAACGATGTCGTTGATGGTAAACCAATGGGCAGGGTTGGAGGCTGTTTTTTTGCAGTTGTTTTCTATTTCCCAAATGTTCAAATAGGCGTCCCTGCCACCGCTCAAAAGGTGTTTCCCGTCGGGGCTGTAAGCCAGGCTGAAAACAGAATTTTGGTGGGCATTTTCGATTTTTGATTTCAGTTCCAAAGTTGTTGCGTCCAGAAAATAAATGGAGTTATCGCTTGCGCCGACGGCCAGTTCATTTCTTTTTTCAGAAAAAACAACGCTCCTAAGTGACTGATTGGCAAGGTGATAGGTTTCCAACGCCCGGCATTCTCCAATTGACCAACGGGTCAGCCTGCCACCGCCGCCTGCGGTAAAAATATGGCTCCCCACTTTTATTATTTCAAAAACCCCTTTCTCGTGGTGGGCGATGTTTTTTGTTTTTCCGGGGTCGTTTAAGTTGACCCAATGCAGGCCTCCGTTCATGTCTCCGGCAATGGCGATATTTTCATTTTTCAAAAAAAAAAGGGAAAAGACCTGCGTGCCGACTTTGGCAATTACCTGCCCGATGTCGGGTTCTTCCAAGTTCCATTTTACGATCCACCCATCGCCTGCGGCAGAGAGGAAATCTTTTTGGCCGGCGGCATAGGAGAGGGCATAGATGCTTGCGTTGTGGCCGGTGAGTTGTGCTGATTTTTTTAGCATGAAATATTTTTGCTTGAGCCTACCCAATCCCGAGTGCTCGGAAGGGCGGCTACGACCTAACCCAAAAGTCTGCCCGACTGTTTAGCTTTGCCCCGCAATATTTTTCATTTTCACATGCACTCATCCCTCTCTCCCCAGAAAACGAAAATAAAAGCAAACGACGGCGACACTGCTCTCAAACTCTCAAACTCTCATTTTCTCAAACTCTCTTCATGGCACTTTGGTACGAAAAAGAATGGAGCCACGGCTATCAGCTCGGCATTTGGAAGCTCGAAGAAGACGAGGCGTTTTTTCAAAAAAAACTTGAGCTGCAAAAGGTCGAGGAGGAGGAGCTATCGCGCATAAAAGGCCGCCGCAGGCTCGAATGGTTGGCCAGCCGTTACCTCATCCACGCCCTGCTTTCGGATATGCCGGAATGGGACCGGATACCGCTGGTGAAAGACGAATTTGGAAAGCCGCATTTGCATGGTTCACTGCTCGACCTGTCGTTTTCGCATTCCAGCGAGTTTGTGGCGGTCATCATTTCAAAGATGAAAGTAGGGATTGATATTCAGCGTTTTGTTCCGAAGATTACTTTGCTGGAAAGGAAGTTCATGCGGGCGGAGGAGAGCGGGAGTTTGGAGGAAAAAACGCGGCTTGAACACCTCCATTTTTATTGGGGAGCAAAGGAGGCGCTTTACAAAGCATATGGCCGGAAGCTGCTGGACTGGAAGGAAAACATGTTGGTCGAACCTTTTGACTATCAGGAGGTTGGGCAGACAAGAGGGGTTGTTACGAAAGGGGAGTTTTATCAGGAATATGATATTTTTTTTGAGAAGAAAGGGGGGTATTTTTTGGTTTATTGTTTTGAACTTAACCGGGGATTTTCGGGGGCGGGGGGGGAATAAATTCCCCCTCTTTTGGAAGAGCAATAGGGTTGGCGCGCAGGTTGGAGTTTTTCTTGGAAAATATATTTTAGCCCGTACCCACGAAATTGAACCATGTCTCCATGCCCTTCCGAAAACGGGGGAATTTATTCCCCCGCCGCTCCTTTTGGAAGGGCGATAGGGTCGGCGCGCAGATTGGGGTTTTTCTTGGAAAATATATTTTAGCCCGTACCCACGAAATTGAACATTGTCTCCATGCCCTTCCGAAAACGGGGGAATTTATTCCCCCGCCGCCGCCGCCCCCACATGGATCACCTGCTCCCCCTCCAACAGCGGCAGCATCCGAAACCTCAAAAACAACTGCACCGTTGCCAGCACATCCTTTTCGCAGTAATGGGCGATGCGCGGCAAATCTTTTTCTTCCCAATACACCCTGCCCACGTCGCTGCCGTCAATGTCGTCTTTTGGGGAAGGAAAGCCGAGGGCGGCGGCCAGCAATTTCAACGAAGTATAATTTTTATAATCGCCAAATTTCCAGAGTGCCAATGTGTCGAGCAGGTACTTTGTTTCCCAGGGTTTTTTGCCGTGGATCTGCAGCAGGTTGGGGAAAGGTATCTGGTTGACGACGAGGCGGCGGCAGATATACGGCACGTCAAATTCTTTGATATTGTGGCCGCAGAGGTAATGATAGTTGGGGTTGTTGTAATATTGGTTGAGCAACTGGCAAAAATCTTTCAGCAAAACGGACTCGTCGTCGTCGGCAAAAGATTTCAGGCGGACCAGCAGTTTTTTATTGGTGTCCCTTGCCATAAAGCCGACCGAAATGCAGACAATTTTCCCGAATTCAGCATAAATACCGGCCCGTTCGCTATAACTGGCAGCGATGTCTTCTTCGGTCGGGTCGGGGTTGTCCCTCCGCAACAGCCCCCTGCTTTTGCCGGCCCATAATTGTTGGAACGTTTCGTCCAAATCGCCGTAAGAAGGTTTGGCCGAAACGCATTCCACGTCGAGGAAAAGGATTTTGGTAATGTCAATATTATTTATCATTTCGGTTATTTTTGTAAAATTAGTGATTAGTGATTAGTGATTAGTGATCAGTAGATTAGTGACCAGTGATTAGTCAACAAAGCCAATATTTTATCAAAAGTGAACTGCTATGGTCAATCACTAATCTACTAATCACTGATCACTAATCACTAATCACTAATCACTAAATCACTGCACCAAACTACAAAGAAAATGGCAACAAGTGAATCTTCAAAACAAAGGTTGCTCATCATTGCATCCATCGTTATAGCGGTACTGCTTTTCGTAAACGCCTTCCTCCTTTTTAACAAATACAAACAGGACAGGGTGATCGAGGAACAGACCTCCCAGATTTCCGAGGCAGACAAACTGAAAACGGAGATGAACAAACAATACCACGAGGCACTGGCCGAACTGGAGGAAATGCGCACCAGCAATGAGGAACTCAATTCCATCATTGACGGGCAAAAGGAAGAACTTAAAAAACAGCGCGAAAAAATAACCCGCTTGCTCAAAAACGGCGGAAACCTTGACCGGGCAAGGGCAGAAATCAGGAACCTGACAGCTCAAGTCGCTGAATACGTCGCCCAAGTCGAGCAACTAAAAGCCGACAACGACCTGCTCCGCGACGAGAACGAACAGCTTTCTTCCAAAACGAGAGAACTGTCGGACAACCTCGCCTCCGAACGCTCCAGAAACGAAGACCTTTCTGGCCAAAATGAAGAACTGGCCAACGTAAAATCGCAGCTTTCGCAAGAGAGGGACCGCCTGGCCAACAAAGTAAACCTCGCCTCGGTCATCAAAGTAAAAAGCGTTTCCGTGGACGGCATGAAGGAGCGCAACAACGGTAAACTGGTAAAAAAACGCTACGCCAAAAACGTGAGCCAGCTCCGCATCTGCTTCTCTACCGAGGCCAATGATGTGGCCAACCCCGGCGTCGAGCAATTTTTTGTCCGCATCATCAACCCCATCGGGGAAACCATGGCTATCGAAGAACTGGGCTCGGGCGTACTGATTGACAAAAGCACCGGCGACGAGGTGCGCTATACCTCTGCCACCGAATCTGACTACAACAACGCCGAAACGAATATCTGTTTCAATTGGAACCCGAACATGCCCTTTCAAAAAGGCAAATACCAAGTCGAGATTTATAACAAAGGCCACTTGGCGGGGTCGGGGGAGTTTTCGCTGAAATGAAAATCGGTGTACAGGTTTGCGGGTTTATTGGTTTATTGGCAAGCGAACCCTAATAGCGAATATCTTTTTACTTTTGCCGCCCTGCTTGCCGTTTGAGCAGGTTTGCTTGCCAAAGTATATGCCGGACAAAAAGGAAAATTTCATCAATCCGATAGACAAAGACAAGGTGGCGGAGACGCCGCACAACCTGCCTTATGCGCATACCGTGGGCGGCGCAGTGATAAAACCAATTGATAGAGGAAGGGTAAAAGGCTTGGCCGTTTCCGCCATGTACGAGCAGACCGACATGCAGTTGGAGCAGATACGCGAACAGATAGAACTGCTGGCCGAACAGGCGAGGGCGATCCAAAAACGGGTGGAAATTTCAGAGCAGATCTATCTTTGCAAAATGAACTTCAAGCCCCTCATCGGCCACACCTACCACCTCTACCGACGGGACAACGGCGAGGAGTTCCTCTCCATGATCTCCCCCACGGAATGGGGCCGCAACAAGCCCTTTGAATTTGTCGCTTCCGCAAAATTATTGGCTGACCATACTTGGGAAATACTTTGAACCGGGTAATTTGACAATGTTAAATTTATGCTTGCACGTACCCCTTTTCGGATATACGTCAATTCCATTAAATTCAAGGAAGAATTCCCTTTTCCCCGCTCCAATTTATAGACCGTGTTTTTGCTGACACCTGCCAATGTTCCCAATTCCCCTTGTCCCAAAGCAATCGGAAACGGGCAAAATGAGCATCCCTGTCATAAAGTTTTAATGCAAGCAAAAAGTGCAAGTGGAACAGGGTGTTTTCATTTTGTTCTTCGTCCAGCCATCGCTCAAATTCAGGATGAACGCTATATCCAATCTCTTTTATCCGGGATCTTATGTAATTTATGTTTCTATCTTTTGGGAAAGCCTTTACCCTGTTTGCGTATTCCTGATGTTTATCGCTCCTTATTATTTTTTCAACTCGCTCCTTTAAATCATCCATCGCTTCATCTATTCTAATATAATTGGGGTTTGCATGAATTGCCTTTTCAATAAAAAACTGCTCATGCTTGGGATACTGCTCAATGAAATTTTTTATTGATCGGTACAACATTGTTTCATCCGCTTCTCCAGTTTCGGGCTGTAGTTTGGCCGCTTCATACTCTCTTTGCTTTTCCTCTAATTTTTGTTTGAGATCAACATATTTGTTACTGTTTTTATTAATCCAATCATCAATTATTTTTTTAAAAACAGCACCCTTCTTTGGGTCGTGATACATGAATGCTTCAAACAATTCTTTTTCAGTAGCATATATCGGGCAGATGTCCACCCGGTAGCCCATCATCCTTCTCATAACGCCAAACAAATCTTCTTGCCCAGTTTCCAAAGCCTCTTTGTTCGTATAAAAATGCTCTAATTGTTCCCGCTGTTCGGGCGTCCAAAGAATATAATTTCCCAATAAATCTTTTAATATATAGGATAGGTCATATTTTGCTGCTTTTTCTATATTCCGTTCGTTTTCCTTATCCGACAATAGCAACTGTTTGCTTGCTGAAATTAAATTCAGGCTTGCTTCTAAATCTTCAGTAACCGCTATCCACGGCATCAGTATATCCGAGAAACCAAAAGTCCCAAAAGAAGTATCTGCCAATACTTCTGCATAAAATTCAAAAGTAGGTTGGTAGCCAATATGTTTGATGGCAAATTCCATGTTTTGTTTGTGTTTTTTTCTATATAGGTTTGCCATCCTGCAAACTGCCTCTTTTTTGTTTTTGTATTCATTTATAAAAGTTTCCAACAAGCGGGTTTTATCAAAAAACAAAGGCCGTTCAAAATTTTCATTAAAATGGATTTCCAACCAATTGATCACTGCATCAATACTCTCCTCATTTTCATCCCATAATGTCATAAAAGCCCGTCCGGGAAAAAGGTTCTCAAGCAGAATACCGATTGCAATCAAAGCAAACCTATAATGCGCCCCTTCCGTGTCTATATAATGATAACGAACCGGCATAATCCCGTTCGATATTGGCAGGCTGCCATCGTCCTTATAAGGAGTGTGCGGATACCAAGTAATCGGCTTGTCCTGATTGACCTCTTCGCCCGTTGATTCAAGTTCTAATTGTTTCTCCCAATTTTTATAAAAACGAACTGTAATGCAGCCGGTATAACTCATCCAATCGCCCCAAAATGATATATGCTCATTGGGTGTCCCCTTATCCATTATTAAATCAAAATGTTTTTTATCTAACTCAGGTGAAAACCCGTTATATGATTCCAGCCGGATTATCTTGGTTGGGAAATTTTCTAAAATTGAAGTAATTCGCCGATAGGCTGATTCCCAATCCTTTTGAGTAATTTTTGATGTCTTTAAAAATAGTTGGAACATATTTTTTGCAATTTGTATCGCAGTAGTTTTTTTTGTGTTTTTTATTGGGTGACCGTTGATACAGGCGTGGCGGCGTTTAGCCGACATGAACATTTTATGCTTTGTTAGTGCCAGTTACTATTTTAAATTTTTCATTATTTTTTTAATATTTTCTTGATTAGCTGGAATTGTGATTTCACAAATTGGGTCGTAAGGAATTTCTTTCTTCAAATGTTTATATGCCCAATATTTCTCCCAATATTTCCACCATTTTTGATGAATTTCGGGAATTTGTTCTAATTCGATTTCTCCCGATTGATTTAGAATTCTCAATTTATTTGCCGTTACAATTAACCCAACTTCCTCTGCAAGAAACCCTAATTTATATTTCATTTCGGAGTTCGTAATTATTAGATTTTTATTTCCAAATTGGCATTGAATGTTAGCTGCTTCTCTTCGTATTTTTTCGATTGATTCTGTATCAAAGGAAAAGTTCTCATAATCGATATTAAATGGTTCAAGTTTATCTTCCGTGAATTGATTTAACCAATTCTCAGATAATTTGGAATCATTTCTTTTAAATGTAAAGACACTTTCAATTTCTTCAAATAATATCGCTATTTGATTTGGTGGTGGATTTTCTTGGTTTTCTGCCTCAAAGTATAACATTGTCCTATTAAATTCCAATTGTAAGCGATTTGGAAATTTTGGATTGTACCAAGTCCATAATCCAACATCTGAAATTGCATAAGCAAAAATTTCAAGTGGACTTTTTTCTTCTGGCTCATCATTTTTCCCTTTTCCAAACAATTTATCGAAGATACTCATATTTGAATTCAGATTAATTTTTTCTTAATTGGCACTAACAAGGGTATACGCGTAACATTCCCCATATCCATCCCAGATATACGTCAATTGCGCAAAAAAGCGGAACTGCGTATATCCGCCCGAAGTTCGCCTTTTTCCCCAAAAAACGGTAATTTCAAAAAAAAATCCAAAAAAAACAGGCGACCCAAACACCTCCGGGTTGCCCATAAGAACCAATATATTATTAAAACCCCTCACTCGCTCCGCAATGACTCCACCGGGTTCATCATTGCCGCTTTCACGCTCTGAAAGTTCACCGTAAAAAACGCCATACCCGCCGCGGCCAGTCCCGCCAGCGCAAACACCCACCAACCGGTATTGATCCGGTAGGCAAAATTAGCGAGCCAGCCGTTCATCAAGTATTGTGGAGACGCCTCCGATAAACTCTGCGTTCCCTGCGTATGACACTGCGTTCTTTGCGGGAAACAACAAGCCTTGCCGGAAATGCGTTTTTTGCTTCAATTATGTTTTATCTTTTACTTTCACTTTTCACTTTCTTTCCTCCTCAAACTTCGCCCACGGTGGAGTGGCTCTCCCCCACTACCCACGACTTTGGCGACATCCGACAGGGCAAACCAGTATCCGTGGAATTCAAGTTCAAAAACACGGGCGAGGCCCCCATGACCATTGACAACGTGCGCACAACTTGCGGCTGCACTTCTCCCGATTGGGACCAAGAGGTCATACCGCCCGGCGGTGATGGCCTCATAAAAATCGAGTTCAGCGCCAAGAAACCC
This sequence comes from Bacteroidota bacterium, assembly GCA_011321935.1. Classification (GTDB taxonomy): domain Bacteria; phylum Bacteroidota; class Bacteroidia; order Chitinophagales; family Saprospiraceae; genus UBA6168. The sequence continues at coordinate 15,723 of DROJ01000113.1, forward strand.
GGTTATTTTTACAAAAAAATCACCGTGTTTTTCAGCACGCAGCGCAAGGGTGAAAAGCTCTACATCGAGGGTTATGTCGAATGATGCCCGCTTTTTGTCCGTTCCACCTTTTCAGAAATTCATTTTCGGCTATATTTGCCGCCTTATTAAGTTAGGGAGTTGTTGGCTTTTGGGTTTTGAGCAACTCAAAACC
>DROJ01000114.1 GCA_011321935.1 Bacteroidota bacterium
TATATATAGGTGTAATATAGTGATATTTTCTAAAGGAATATAAAAATTGAACATTAATTCAAATCACCCCTTCCCTTTCTTTTTCTTTTCATAAATATTTGGCGGAGGTTCGGCCACTATTTCAATGGTGGCCTCGGGTGCTTTGTATGATTTTATTGGACGGGAGAAATGCAATTGAATATACGCCTTTAATTTTTCTGCATAAGGTGCAAAATCTTCGGGGTCATAATTGACCGCTCCGTTTGGAAGGTATTCAGGAGGAATGTCCTCCAATGAAACAATCCAAATGTTTTTCCATTTTGCCTCTTTGTCCATGTCAATTATATATGCAAACCCATCCGGGTTTTTTAATAAAAGATCGAGGTCAGAGAGCTGTTTGTTGAAATATTTAAACAGCAATTCATAATTGGTTTTATAAAGCAGCCAACGGTTGAACTCCCGGTCATTCCCGCACCACTGGATAAAAAAATCTTCATCGTGCTGATTTATCAGGTGCGAAAGTAGCGGCCCTTCATGAAACAGGAAGTCGCCCATTTTATTAAATTCGTCATTTAATGCTGGCAACCGCTTGCCCTTGATGGGAGGTAATATTTTTGATTTTTTTTTCGACATATTTTTAGCTTTAAGGAAGTTTGTAATAAATAACCTAAAGTGCAGCAATAATTTTAAAATGGTCTGCCAATTCCACTGATTCAAAAGGATGAAAGGTAAGATGCCCTTCTTTGCTCGGCAAGTTGGAAACACCAAAACCCGCCTTGATTGTTCCGTGCGCAATATTAACCCCTAAACCATATACCCTGCCCAACATCCGTCTTTTCAATTTATCGAACCTTGCCTGTGCGTGGGTTTGGGAATCAAAAAAGGAAAGCCCCAAACCACTGCATTTTTCGCTGTCTTTTTTCGGTGCAAACCGCTGTGGCTGTTTGATGTATTGCGGCAAAAAATTGTCCGCATCATTCATGTCCTCAAACACCCACCGGAAAGCAATGGTTTCCCGTGCCGCAAAACCTTCGGGCGGACAGGGTGCGCTCAATTTATCAAAATATTGCTGGTACTTGAATTTTTCGGGTGAGCTGTGCTGGTTTTCCATAGTTTTTGAAAATTGGTTTTAGGTCTCTTTCCTGTTTTTTTTGAGCGAATATAATATTTTTTTAAATAAACCGGCACAAGGTGGTAACCCTTTTCCTTTCCGGGTATAAACAGGCAAACAATTCATTACTTCATTAAAATTCGACCAATGAAAACGAAAGAAATATCCCGGATGACAGCGCTGGCCATTATTGTTCTCCTGTCAACCGTTGGCATGTATGCCAGCACCCAATTATCGGAAAACGACAGCCCTCAATTTGAGCCGACGCCCCCAAAAAAGAAGTGCCGCAAATGCAGCAAGTTCCGTCCAGTCCGCCTGTTCAAAAAAGGGCAATTGGAGGCCACCTTCGGCCTGGGGCTGTTACCGACCTTCCTCGCCGACAAGGCCAAAGTGAAACTGTTGCCCCTCGCCGTGGGCATCGAGTACCGGTTCAGCGAGACATTCAGCCTCGGCGCAACGGCCACCCATTCTATTTCCGAATCAAAGCCAGTGGTACTCGGCGATGGCGTGGAAGCCACTTGGACCAACAGGTATTCCCAATTTGTCCTCCGTCCGCTCGTGCATATCACCCGCATTGAAGATTGGGATTTTTACGGTGGATTTTCTATCGGAGTAGCGAGGTCAGGAATAGTCGGACAGTCGAACGGCAAGGAAGAATACTTGCGGGAATATGAGCGCCATATGGGCATTGAATCGCAGACCAACGGCGTTTTTTCCGGCATCGCCGGCCTGCGCTATGTCTTGTCGCCAAAATGGACGGTGGGCGCAGAACTTGGTTTTGGCGCCTCCATTTTCACCGTCGGCGCCAATTATTATTTGAACTAAAATCACTCTTGGTAAAAGCATTCATGGACGGTTTTGTGATAGGCAGCCGCCCGTTTTTTACTGAATGGAACCATTATGAAGCGCTATTCTATTACATATATTTTAACCCCAAAAATAATAGTTCTTTCGGACAATTCTCTGTGAAATCCAGTTGGGCACAAGCCCAACGGGTTTCCTTTTTAAGGAACAAAAAAAAAACGAAACGCCATTTTTAAAAACATTCCGCTCATGTTCCTTTGGCGCTGAAAAATTAATATTGAACAAATAGGGCATCTTTTTAATCAGCCGAGGTAAATGCACAAAATGTTCGCCCGGCTTCGCTGTCTTTTGTCATCCGCTTTAGCGGAACTGCGATGTCTGGTGTGCGCGGCTTCCCCTCTTGACGTCGCAGTTCCGCTAAAGCGGATAGCCTGTCCCGAAAATCGGGAACAAAAGACA
>DROJ01000115.1 GCA_011321935.1 Bacteroidota bacterium
TCAGAACTGGAGACCGCACCTATCGGGACAATTGCAAAAAAAGAAGACTTTCCGTTTATCCACCGCGATATAAGTTGGCTGTCTTTTAATTACCGGGTATTGCAGGAGGCCAAAGACCCCAATGTGCCGTTGCTCGAACGGCTGAAATTCTTGGCCATTTATTCCAACAACCTCGACGAGTTTTTTAAGGTGCGCGTGGCCAACCACCGCAACCTCGTCAGGGTGGGCAAAAAGACGAGGCTGAAATTCGGTTTCGACCCAAAGGCCATCCTCAAACGCCTGACCAAAATAGTGGACAAGCAGCAAGAGGAGTTCAGCGAAATATTCGAAAAGCAGATCGTTCCAGAACTGGCAAAGCACCGCATCGTGCTCAAACGCCGCCTTGATCTGGGCAAAAAACAGCGGGCCTTTGTGGAGCAGTATTTCGACGACCATATGTGGCCTTATGTGCAGCCTGTTTTGTTGGTAAAAGGAAAGATCCGTCCCTTTCTCAACAACGCCTCGCTCTACCTGATGGTACACCTCAATGACAAGGAAAAAAACAAACCTTATTACGCCATCGTCAAAGTGCCGTCCGACCAAATGCCGCGTTTTGTGCGCCTCCCGTCGCTCAAAGGAAGGCGCGAAATCATCATGCTCGACGACATTGTGCGGCACTCCCTCGTCCGTATGTTCCCCGGTTACGACATCATTGATACTTACTCGATCAAGCTGACCCGCGATGCGGAGCTTTACATTGACGACGAGTTTTCGGGCGACCTCACCACCAAGATCAGGAACAGCCTGAACAAGCGGAAAGTAGGCCCTCCTTCCCGCTTTATTTATGACCGTGAAATGCCAAAAGACCTGCTCGATTTTTTGGTCGAAACCTTTGACCTGAAAAAAGAAGTGCTGCTGACAGAAGGCCGTTACCACAACAATTTTGACTTTTTCAAATTTCCTGATTTCAATCTTAACTACCTGAAAAACAAGCCTTTGCCGCCGCTCCCTTACAAAGCGCTGGAAGAAGCGGAGGACTTTTTTGCGGCCATCCGGGAGCGGGACCACTTGGTTGCCCCGCCCTACCATTCTTACGAACCGGTCATCCAGTTTTTTGAAAAAGCGGCCGTTGACCCGCTGGTGACGCACATCAAAATAACGCAGTACCGGGTGGCCAGTAAATCGCGCATCATGAAGGCGCTCATCAAGGCGGTGAGGGCGGGCAAGCAGGTCTTTGCATTCATCGAAATAAAGGCGCGTTTTGATGAAGAGGCCAACCTCGATTGGGGCGAAAAACTGGAGAAGGCGGGGGTGCATGTGCAGTACAGCATGCCCGGCCTGAAGGTGCATTCCAAAATGGCGCTCGTGCGGCGGCAAGAAGCCGAGGGCACCCGTTTTTATACCTATCTCAGCACGGGCAATTTTCACGAAGTGACCTCAAAAATTTATGGTGATTATGGCCTGTTTACGGTAGATGAACGCCTGAGCATGGAGGTGGCACGGCTGTTCACTTTTTTGGAAACGACCAAGCGGCCGCAGCAGTCGTTCGAGCATATTTTTGTCGGCCAGTTCAATCAGCGCCAAGAACTGGAGCGGCTGATCGACAAGGAAATAAAGCAGGCCGAAAAGGGCAAACCATGCGGCATGACCCTGAAAATGAACGGCATCCAGGACGAGCGGATGATCCGTAAACTCTATCAAGCAAGCAATGCAGGGGTGCCTATCCAACTGATCGTCCGGGGCATCTGTTGCATCGTGCCGGGGGTGAAGGGTTTTAGCGAAAACATTGAGGGCATCAGTATTGTGGACCGGTACCTGGAGCATGCACGGGTTTTTGTTTTTCACAACAAAGGGGAAAAATTGGTCTATCTTTCCAGCGCCGATTGGATGACCCGAAACCTTAGCTGGCGCATCGAAACCATCTTCCCGATTTACGACCAGGACATCCGGCAGCAAATACTCGACATGATCGAACTGCAGCTAAAAGACAATGTGAAAGCCCGAATCCTCGACCGCAAAATGAACAATTTTTATAAAAAAAACGAGGACGACATTGCCATCCAATCACAGGTCGAAACTTATTTTTATTTTAAAAGGAAGGAGGAGGAGGCAAAAGCAAATTCAAATTCAAAAGTAAATGCAAAAGCAAAAGCAAATGCAAATGCAAATTCAAAAGCAAATTCAGCAGTAACATGAAAACCATCACCGGAAAAGTAACTTACCAACAACTCGCCACTGGCTTCTGGGGCATCATTGACGACAGCGGCCAAGAGTGGCGTCCGGTCAACATGCCGGAACAACTGAAAAAAGAAGGCAAAAGGGTTTCCGTCACCATCAAGGAAGTGGACGAAATGTCCATTTTTATGTGGGGAACGCCCGTGCGGATTGTTTCCTTCTCCACTTAGTCTTCAGTCCGCAGTCTTCAGTCCGCAGTCCGTCAGTCCGCAGTCTTCAGTCCCAGCCGTCTCCGATGTCAAAAAGCAGCGCCTAACTTTTCATTTAGATTAGGCGCTGCTTTTAGACATCGGAGACGACAGAGACTGAAGACTGCGGACTGACAGACTGTGGACTAAATTAAGGGTATGTTTCTCGAAAAAGCGGTTTCGAAAGAGATGGTTGTATTAGTGCCTTCGACCCCTTCGATGGCGAGTATTTTTTCATAAATCACATCCCTCAGGTGCCTATTGTTTTTCGAAAAAATATGCACCAAAATGGCGTACCTGCCGGAAATATTCACGCATTCCACAATTTCTGGGATTTTGCTCAACTCCTTTTCCACCCGCCGGTGGTGCTTTGCATCGGCCAACATGATCTGGGTGTAGGCCGAGGTCTGGTAGCCGAGTTTCCAGGGGTTGAGCCGGAAAGTGGCATTTTTGAGGATGCCCGCTTCTTTCATTTTTTTGATGCGCTGGTGGATCAATGTGTTGGACACCTTCAGCTTTTTGGACAGCTTGACAAAGGGTATCCGGGCATCGGATGTCAATTCGTTTAGGATTCGGATGTCTATCGGGTCAAGTTGATTTTTGGACATTGCTCAAATAAAATTAAAATTTAAAATTGACTTTCTAAAAACGGTATTTTGGAAAAAATGACGTTGTGAGTGTAAAATTAAAGCATATTTATTAAAATAGATATAATTTTGGGTCATAATTGTAAACGATTAAAATCTGGGTGACTACTCAGGATGCGTGTGTGTCGGTAGCACAGCGTTTCCCAAAGGGATTCCTGTGGAACACGCTGTCCCGGTCACAGACGTTTACGTCTGTGCATAAATAAAACGACGTAAACGTCGTTTACCAGGACAGCGTGTTCCACAGGAATCCCTTTGGGAAACGCTGTGCTACCGACACACACGCATGCTGGGTCGTTACAAATCCGGTAAAATGAAACTCACAGCAATTTTCACCGTCAGTCTCATCTTGTTTTCCGTCATTGACATTATTGGCTCGCTGCCGGTCATCATTGATATGAAAAGGGAAGGGGTCAAGATCAAGGCAGGTTTGGCCACTGTTTCGGCGGCCATTATCATGTTCGCATTTCTGTTTTTTGGCGCAGCCATTTTGCATGTTTTTGGGATCGGTGTGTCCTCTTTTGCATTGGCGGGGTCGCTCATCATCTTGTTCATCGGGCTGGAAATGATCCTCGGCATCCGCATATTCAGGAACCTGCACGAGGAGGGAGGTTCGGGCAGCATCGTTCCGATTGCCTTTCCGTTGGTGGCGGGCGCGGGCACCTTGACGACCATCATTTCTTTGAAAGCAGAATACGGTTATTCGAGCCTCATTGTCGGCATCGTGCTCAACCTGATATTCATTTTTATCATCCTAAAATCTTCGGACTGGATTTCGGGGAAAATGTCCCCGCAGGTGGTAGGTACCTTACGGAAGGTCTTCGGCATTTTGCTGATCGCCATTGCCATCCAAATGTTTAAGGAGAATATTTAATGGCTGAATGGCTGAATGGCTGAATGGTTGAATGGTTGAATGGTTAAATGGCTGAATGGCTGAATGGCTAAATGGCTGAATGGCTGAATGGTTAAATGGCTAAATGGTTGAAAAAAGACCCGATGGAATAAGTCCATCGGGTCTTTTTTCAGCCATTTAGCCATTTAACCATTCAGCCATTTAACCATTTAGCCATTCAGCCATTCAACCATTCAGCCATTCAACCATTCAACCATTCATCAATTCGACCCATTCTTTTTCTTGGCGAGTTCGGCTTCGAGGGCTTTGATTTCGGCTTCGAGCTTTTTCTTTTGTTCGGCGAGTTCTTCGAGTTTTTTGCGTTCTTCGGCAGCTTGTTGAGCCACGTCTTCCTTTACTTTGGTGATCTGTGCGGTGGCCTGTTGTTTGGCTGCATAGACGGCATCGGCCGATTCTTCTTTTGCTTTGGCGATGTCTTCCAATGATTGTTTGCGGGCATCGGCAGTTTCGGCGGCGTACTGGGATTTTTTAGCGTCGGCGTCTTTTCTGGCAGCAGCGACTTCGGCTTGCGCTTCTTTTTTTGCTGCCGCGATTTCCTGTCTCGACTTGGCCTCGGCCTCGGCCACATCTTTGGAATATTGCTGTATCATGGCGTTGGCTTGGTCTTGGGCCTGGGTCACCTGTTTTTTGGCGAGGCTTTCTGCTTCGGCGACCTCGGCGGCAATTTCTCCGAGGCGTTTTTGCCTGTCTTCGGTAGCTTGCGCAATGGCTTCCTGCGCTTGTTTTTGGGTAGTGCCAACCTCTTTGGCAGCGGTCTGTTTGGCGGTGGCTATTTGTTCGGCGGCCTCGTGGCGGGCGTTGAGCACTTCCACTGCGGAGGCTTCTTTTTGCTTGGCCGCCTCGTCCCTTGCTTTCTTGATTTCTGCGGCGGTGTTCTCTTTGGCGGCGGCAATTTCTTTGGCGGCTTTTTCGCGGGCATTGGCCACGTCTTCGGCCAGTTTCTGCTTTTCGTTGGCGGAGTTTTCGCGGGCTGCGCGCACAGCTTCGGCCTCGTCCTTTCTGATGTTGGCGATGTTTTCAGCGGCACTTTTTTTCGCTTCCGCAACCTTGTTGGCGGATTCTTGGGCTGCCAGTGCGGCCTTTTCTTTGGCGGCAGCAATTTCTTTGGCGGCCCTTTCGCGGGCATCGGCTATTTCTTTGGCCGCCCTTTGTTTTGCGGTGACCACTTCCTCGGTAGTGGCCTCTTTTGTTTCGGCTTCTTTGGCCCTAGCATCGGCAATGGTTTTGGCCGCTTCGGCCTGTATTTCTTTGATCCGTTCTTGTGCAGTGGTTTGCGAAGCGGCCACTTCGGAGGCATATTCTTCTTGGGCGCTTTCCGATTTGGCCACGGCGTCCTGCACTTTTTGGGCGGCTTCTTTTTGGGCCTTGGCTATCTCCTCGGCGGCCCTTTTTTTGGCATTGGCGACCTCCTCTGCCGACTGCTGCTTGATGGCCTGTTCTTTAGCCCGTGCCTCTTCGATGGCCTTGGCCACTTCGGCCTGGATGCGGGCCAGCTCTGCTTTTGCCTTTTCGCGGGCGGCGGCTATTTCTTCGGCTATTTTCTTTTTCTCGGCATCGGCTTTTTCTTTTGCGGCAGCAACGGCCTCTGCTTCTTGTTGGTTGATTTCCTGAATTTTTTGCTTGGCTTTTTCCCTTGCCTCTACTACCAGTTTGGCCGATTTTTCCCTTTCCTCTTCGGCAGCTTTCCGGGCTGCGGCTATTTGTTCCGCAGTTTCTTGTTTGGTACGGGCGATCTCTTCTTGTGCCCTCGTTTTTTCAGAGGCGACCTGTTGCCGTGTGAGGTTGATTTCCTCGGCGGCCTTCTTTTTTGCTGCCGAAACTTCCAGTGCGGCAGCCTCCTTTTCACGGGCGTTTTTTTCTTTCATTTCCGCTATTTCTGCGGCATCTTTTTGTTTGAGCAAGGACATCTCTTCGGCAGCTTTTCTTTTTGCTTGCGCAATGATTTTAGCGGCTTTTTCTTTTTCCAGAACAGCCTGCTCTTTGATGCGGGCAATCTCGTTGGCGGTTTCTTCTTTGGTTTGGAGTATCTGTTCGGCAGCGGTTTTTTTAGTGGTCACCACCTCCTCCGAAGTACGGCTTTTTTCAGCTTTCGCCTGCTCGCGGGCGGCCTGAATGGCCTGGGTGCTTTCCTCTTGGATGCGCTGCATTTCGGCAGAAGAGTTGTTGCGGGCGCTGGAAATTTCGTCGGCATATTGCAGCTTGGCGTTTTCCATTTTTTCTTTGATCTTTTTGATTTCTTCCTGCGCCCTGGCCCTTGCATCGGCTACTTCTTGTGCCGATTGGAGCTTTGTTTTTTGGATTTCTTCGTTCGCCTTTTTTCTTGCTTCCGCAACGTCGGTGTGGATGTGCTCAACCTCGCCGGATGCTTTCGCCCGGGCTTCCGCAACGATGTTTGCGGCCTCTTTTTGGGCGGCCTCTATTTCTTGTTGCGAGCGCTTTCTGGCCTCCAGCACCTCTTGCGCAAATTTTGTTTTTTCGGCCTGGGTCTTTTCCCTTGTCAGGGTTATTTCTTCTTGCACTTGGGCTTTGTACTGGTCCAGGCGGTCGTTTTCGGCTTTTATGGCTTCGCGCACCCGCTGCTTGGTCAGCCGGAGTTCCTCTTTGAGTTGTTCGAGTTCCTCGTCGTTCAGTTCGCTGATGTCGGCCACTTTTCTTACCCCCGTTTGCCTGCCTCCAGCAACTGCCGTTGAAGAAGTCCTGCTCACTGGCCCGCTTCCTCCGGAGGAAGACAAAATGCTCCCGGCCAGCGGACTGTCATTGACGCGGGCTTTGTCGAGGGCATTGTAAAAACAGGTGGCCATTTGCCGGAAGGAGGATTGCCGGCTGGCATTGACGGTGAATTTCAACATCTGGTTTTTGATGTTGTTTTTGATAAAAATGACCGTCATATTGCTCTTTGAAAACCATTCGACCGCGGACAGGTCAATTTTCAGGGTGTTTTTGTGGACCGGCGTTCCGCCTGTCCTTATCATTTCGCCCATTTCGACAAAGCGGTAAGAGCGGCGGTTTTTGCTGGCATCAATAAAAACCAGTTCGTCGTTTTGGTTGAAA
>DROJ01000116.1 GCA_011321935.1 Bacteroidota bacterium
AAATTGTATTTGCCGTTTTCAATTACATTTATAATATTTTCGGTCTTGTCCACATATAGCAGCCCCATGCTCCTGATTTCTGGAAAACTCTGTATGCCAAGCGGTAATTTTTTCATAAGCCAAAATTAAGGGTTTTGCGGGGAAGTTGTTTTAGGTTCAATATGCGGCCACCTGTTTTTCAAAAATATTCCACTTCCCATCCCTCCACGCTTTTTGTTTTGCTGCTGAAATTAATTCCAATCCCTGTTATCTTTTTTCCCGACAGTTTATATTTTTCGGCATAATCCTTTTTCCGGATTTGTTCGAGGGCGGCCCCGGCACTTTCGTCCAATTTAAATTCGAGGATATATATGTGGGTCTCTGTTTTTACCACGGCATCGATTCGTCCGTCGGAAGTATTTACTTCTGCGTCAATAAATTGGCCCAGGTATTGGAAAACGAGAAAGACCACCGAGTGGTAATAGGCCTCTTTTTCTTTTATGAAAATATGCGAAGGGATGGACTTGAACAGGCCGTTTATTATTTCTATAATCCTTTCGTGGTTGTTTTCCAAAAATGCTTTGCGGAGCCTGATGACAATGGGCGTGGAATATGCCGCCGAGTCATTCCTGAAAGCTCCTATCAGGTGCCGGAGCAATGACTCTTTCACTTCCCTGTTGGGGTAGTCCAAACAATAAATGCCAAAACCACCCAAGCTCTTGATAGTGAGGTACCCGGTCTGGAAAAGGAGTGGCACGGTGTCGAGGTTTTCAATATCATAGCTTTCAAAAGCACTTTCGTCCACTTCTGTTTTTTCCAAATCAATGAACCGCCTTCCTTTCAACAATTTAATCAAAAAGGTCGGTGTGCCGGTGGAGAACCAAAAATTTCGGAACTGCCCGGTATCAAAAAAAGACAATATGGAATAGGGGTTGTACAAAAAGTTTTTGCCGTCCCAACTGTACCCGTTGTACCATTCTTTTACCAGTTCAATCAATTCTTTTTTGGAAGGCGACAGCACTTCGGCAAACTCGTCTATGCCCTCGGCAAAATAATGCTCCAGTTCTTTTTGCGTATATCCGGTGAGGGTGGAATACCGGGGATGGAGGGTGAGGTCGGTCAAGTTGTTGAGTTCGGAAAATATACTGACCTTGCTGAATTTGGAGACCCCCGTTATCAATAAAAACCGGATATACGGGTCGGAGTCTTTTATGACGGAATAAAAGGATTTTAAAGTTTTCTGGTTTTCTTTTGCCTGCGGTATATCGTCGAGGTAATCTATTATCGGTTTGTCGTATTCGTCAATCAATAAAACGGCCTGGTTTATTTCCGACAGCTTTGATATAAGTTCTTTAAATTGTTGACTGACCCCTTCTTCTTTTATGGAAACATTAAAATCCGCCGCTATTTCTTTCAATCTTTTTTCAATTGCTTTTTCCAGTCCCAGTTCCTTGTACCCGATGCTGCTGAACGAAAAATGCACGACGGGGTGGGTGCTGTCCCAGTCCCAGTTTTTTTCTGCCCATAAACCTTTGAACAGTTCTTTTCTGCCATTGAACATTTCCTTGATAGTGGACAGGGTGAGCGACTTTCCGAAACGGCGGGGGCGGGAGAGGAAATTGTATTTGCCGTTTTCAATTACATTTATAATATTTTCGGTCTTGTCCACATATAGCAGCCCCATGCTCCTGATTTCTGGAAAACTCTGTATGCCAAGCGGTAATTTTTTCATAAGCCAAAATTAAGGGTTTTGCGGGGAAG
>DROJ01000117.1 GCA_011321935.1 Bacteroidota bacterium
CAAAAAAATATAAGCAGGCGATTTTTCACCCCATGCAGGTTATGCCGTGGGGTTTAAAACGCTGCCTAAAATCATTTCCCTACCTAACTTTAGGTACGCCCCTCCCACCCACCGTTAGCCCCCTTCCCCCCACAAATCAGTATTGCCAAAAATCCCCTCTCCCGCTACCTTTGCGCCGTTATTTTAATTTAGTCTAAATTAAGCGCACAATGAAATCCATCACAAAACACTGCCCACTGCTGTTCCTTTTCCTCCTCCAAATCCCTTTTTCGGCCTTCGGCCAAACGGGCAGCATCGAGGGCGTCATCCATTTGCCCGGTGGGGCGACACCCGTCGAGGGGGCCTACATCTATCTCGACGGCACCAAAACTGGCACCATCACCAACCCTGCGGGCAGCTTCCTCATCAGGTCTGCGCCTGTCGGCAAATACGACCTCATCGCCACGGGGCTTGGCTACCGCACATTGGTGCAGCCCGTCGAAATCGAAGATGGCAAAACCCTCGTCCTGCAGCTCCAAATGGAAGAATCCGTCATGGGCCTCCCCGCTGTGGTGGTGGAAAGCGTTTCGCTCACCGGCGGCCTCGGCGGCCTAAAAGACATCCCCGGTTCGGCGCATTACCTCTCGCCGCTCGACCTCGAAAAATTCAGCTACACCGACATCAGCCAGACATTGCGGGCTGTGCCCGGCGTCAACCTGCAAGAAGAGGACGGCTTCGGCCTGCGGCCAAATATCGGCCTGCGCGGCACGGGTTCAGAACGGAGTTCTAAGATAACCGTAATGGAAGACGGCGTGCTTTCAGCACCCGCGCCTTATGCCGCCCCCGCCGCTTATTATTTTCCGACCATCGGGAGGATGCAGGCAGTGGAGGTGCTGAAAGGCAGCAGCCAAATCCGCTTTGGGCCATACACCACGGGCGGCGCCATCAACCTCATTTCCACCGCTATCCCCGAAAAATTTTCTGGAAAACTGCAGCTCCTCGGCGGCAGTTTTGGCAACAGGAACCTCCATGCCTACGCAGGCGGTTCGCAGCAAAATTTTGCCTACCTCGTCGAGACATTCCAGTACCAATCCAATGGTTTCAAAAAACTCGACAGCGGCGGTGAAACGGGTTTTGACAAAAAAGACTACCTCGCCAAGTTCCGCCTCAATACTGGCCCAAAAGCCAAAATATACCAGTCGCTCACATTTAAAATAGGCCAGTCGGAAGAGACTTCCAACGAGACCTACCTCGGCCTCACGGACGCCGATTTTGCCGCCTCTCCCTACCGCCGTTATGCCGCTTCGCAAATGGACGAGATGAACACCCAGCACGAGCAATACTCCCTCCGCCACGTCGTGCAGTTTTCAAAAAATGTGGATTTGACCACCACCGCTTACCGCAACAACTTCCATCGGAATTGGTACAAACTCGACAAGGTGCTGACCGCCGACGGGCAGAAAGCAAGCATCGCCAAAGTGCTGGAAAACGCCGCTGAAAATGCCGAGGCATTCGGCATTCTGACAGGCCAGACCAGCCTCAACGACGGCGCACTGCAAGTGAAAGCCAACAACCGCAGCTACTTTTCCGAAGGCCTGCAGACCATCCTCGGCTGGCATTTCCAGACGGGCAATGTCCGCCACAAACTCGACCTCGGCATCCGCTACCACCGCGACGAGATAGACCGTTTCCAATGGGTGGATGCCTATAAAATGGACGCCGGAACGATGAAATTGACCGACGCCGGAACGCATGGCACAGAGAGCAACCGCGTGGAAAAAGCCAAAGCACTCGCCACCTACTTGCAATACAAATTGAAGGTCGGCAACTGGACTTTCATCCCCGGCCTGCGCAACGAAAACATCAAATTGGAAAGGAAGGACTTCGGAAAAAACGACCCCCAACGCCTCGGCAACAACCTCTCTCAAAGGAGCAACGAGGTCAGTGTTTGGATACCCGGCATCGGCGTGGATTATAAATTCAACCCGCGCCTCAGCCTGTTCGGTGGCGTCCACAAAGGCTTCTCGCCGCCCGGCACAAAAGAGGGCACCGCCCCCGAAAAAAGCACCAATTACGAACTCGGTACGCGCTGGCAAAAAAGCAGGCTGTCCGGCCAAGCCGTCCTCTTTTTCAACGACTACGGCAACCTCCTCGGTTCTGATTTGGCGGCAGCCGGAGGTACGGGTTCGGCAGACTTGTTCAATGGCGGAGAGGTAGAAACGAAAGGCTTGGAATTGCAGGTTTCATACGATCTGCTGTCCAATAAAAAGGAAGGGTGGAACATGCCGGTTTCTTTGGTTTACACTTACACCGATGCGCAGTTCCAAAACAGTTTCGACAGTAGTTTCGAGGGTTGGGGGGAAGTGGAAAAAGGCGACGAACTGCCCTACCTCGCCCATCACCAACTGACCTTGCTATTAAATGCGGGCAACCAAAAATTCAATTTCAACCTCAGCGGGCGCTACCAAGATGCCATGCGCACGCAGGCCGGGCAGGGCAAAATCCCCGGCAACCAAAAAACCGACGGCCACTTTGTCCTCGACCTGAATGCCAGTTATTTTATCCAAAAAAATGCCGCTGTTTTTGGTAGCCTGACCAATGTGACGGACGAGGTGCATGTGGTGGCGCGGCGGCCTGCGGGTCTGCGGCCGGGCATGCCGAGGGCGTTTATGGGAGGGCTGAAGGTGAGGTTTTAGGATTTCTTTTAAATGCAATATTCCTTTTCGTTTGTCAATTTTTCCGTAATTTTGATAAAAATCAATCAACATGAATAGAACTGTCGTCTTTGAAAAAATAAATAAAATGCCCGATGCCTTGATGGACACCGTGGCCGACCTATTGGACAAGTTAATTGAATCATATGAAATAGGCCGGCAATCCGCAGACTCAGAAGAATTTACAGATGAAGAGTTAGATGAACTTGACCGCCGTTATGAAGAAATGATTGCTAAACCGGAAGAAACAATCAGCCATGAAGATTTATTGAAATACATACACGAAAAACATGGCTTATAAATTAATATATGGCAAAAAAAGCCGCTCCGAATTAGACGAAGCGATAACTTGGTATAAAGATATTTCAAATCAAACGGCAACTAAATTTTATTCGGCTGCTCAATCACGGTTAAATGAAATATCAGATCAACCCCACCGTTTTGGCCCTATCCGTAACCGCCGCCGCTACCGACGGGCTAAAATAAAGCGCTTTCCTTATTTGATTGTATTTAGAATTGACGAGGCAAAGCAGAAAGTTCACATTATTTCCATTTGGCACGAGAAAAGAAACCCTTCCGATTTGATGAAACGGTTGCGGAAATGAATTTTATGTAAATCGGCGATTCAATCGCCGATTTACATAAAGGGTTTTCATATAAAAACAAAACCCTCCATCATTGGTATTTTTTATCCAGCCAAGTCTCCATCCCCACCTTCAGCAGCCGCACATAAACCATTCCCGGCAAGCGTTCGGGCAAGCTGTTTATTATTTCAACAGAAAATTCTTTTTTGGAGAGGCCGGGTTTTTCCATATATAATTTTCCAGCAATTTTGACCACCTCCTTTTCCAACAATCTTGTAAATTTTGGGGAGATCAGTTCTCCTTTATTTAATTGATCCAAAACAAACTTTTCGTCGTCGGAAAGGACATGGCCGTTCTCCAAAGAGAGGGGTACCACTTTTCCCGGTTTTTTAGATATTGCCTGACTTGTATTTTTCATGTCAAATATCTTTATTGAAATAAAACTTAACTTTTCCCACATTTTCACCCCCCAATAGTCGCCATACTCTCCCCCAAGGGCAGCCCAAAACTGTTCCTTTTCCGCTCCGTTTCGAATCCATCTTTTGCCCGGTTTCCGAGCGCCTCCAAGAGTGCCGTTTTCAGGTGCCCGTCCGTCCCTCCTTCCCGTATCAAGTTTTTCAGGTTAAACACCCCGTCGTCGTAAAGGCAGGTTTTCAACATGCCCTGCGGCGTCAGGCGGATGCGGTTGCAAGTGCCGCAAAAGAGGCGGGAATAAGCGGCGATGATGCCGATTGTACCTTTGAAACCGGGTATCTTATAATTGAAAGAAGTGCTGCTCGGCCCGTCTTCCAGCTTTTGTATTTCAGGAAAATAAGATTGGATGTGCTGCAAAATCTGTGGGTAAGCCCAAGCTGTTGAACCGCTGTTTTCGCCGCTGCCATTGAAGGGCATTTCTTCGATAAACCGCACGCCGACGGGGTGGCCTTTGGCCAGTTCCACCAATGGGATGATGTCGCCGATGTTGCGGCCGTTCATCACCACGCAATTGATTTTGGTGGGCATGTCGTTGTCCAGCAGTTCGTGGAAAGTCTGCATGACGGTACCGAAAGAATCGCGGCGGGTAATCTCAAAAAAGCGCTGCGCATCGAGGCTGTCGAGGCTGAGGTTGACGGAGTTGATGCCGATGGCTTTTAGTTTTGGTACGAGGCCAGCGGTCAGTGTGCCGTTGGTGGTGATGTTGAGTTTTTCGAGGCCGTCTATCTGCAGCAGGCGTTCGAGGAAGTCCATCATCCCTTTGCGCAAAAACGGTTCGCCGCCCGTTATCCGCACCTTGTTGATGCCGAGGCCGGCCATCAGGCGGACAGTCCGTTCCATCTCCTCGTAGGTCAGCAGTTCTTTTCTCGGCAAATAATCAATCCCTTTCGCGGGCATGCAATAAAAACACCGTAGATTGCAGCGGTCGGTAACAGCGAGCCGCAGGTAATTGATAGGACGTCCGTGGTTGTCGTAAAGCATTGGAAATTAAAATGAAAATTAAAATGAAAATCAAAATAGCTTGTCCCGAATTCACTTCGGGAAAAATTAAAAGGCCGCAACCTAGCTAATCTTCGATTTTGGCATTTAGCTTTGCAATATCGCAAACCTACGGGAATTGATATTGTTTTTTGTAAAAATAAAATTTGCAAATAGGATTGCACACAGGTTTAACTGATCCAACTGATAAGAACTGATCTTTTCAAATCAGTTAGATCAGTTAAATCTGTGTGCAATCCTGTATAATATGTTCGATCCAGAAATAATACGCAGCCATTTTCCTTTCTTCTCCCACCACCCGGAGTTGGTCTATTTCGCCAATGCGGCTACCACCCAAAAACCTGCCTCCGTCATCCGGGGCATTGCCGGTTTTTATGAAAAAGAAAATACGAACGTCCATCGGGGGCTGTATAAATTGGCGGCAAATACCAGCCAGAAATACGAGCAAGTCCGACAGAAAGTAGCCGACTATATTGGAGCCGAAAAAAAAGAAAACATCGTTTTTACCAGCGGCACTACGGCAGGCATCAATTTGGTTGCCCAATCTTTTTTAGCGCCCCGTTTGCAGCCGGGTGACGAAGTGGTCATTAGCATAATGGAACACCACGCCAACTTCATCCCCTGGCAACAGCTTTGTAAAAATAAAAAAGCAAATTTGCGGATCGTACCGATCAATAAAAAAGGCGAACTCGATATATCCGCATTTAAAAAAACTATTTCCCAAAAAACAAAAATGGTGGCAGCAGTGCATGTCTCCAATTCGCTCGGAACAATTAATCCAATTAAAGAAATAATTGATATTTCGCATAAAAAAAATATCCCCGTTTTAATTGACGGCGCACAAAGTGCCGCCCATTTTGATATTGATGTAAACAAACTGGACGCTGATTTTTTTGTTTTTTCTGGGCATAAAATGTACGGCCCAACGGGCATCGGTATATTGTACGGAAAAGAAGAGTTTTTAATAAATATGCAGCCCGCTGTATTTGGCGGCGACGCCATAAAAGATGTGCGTATCGAAGAAACAATTTTTGCTGATCCACCAAAAAAATTCGAGCCGGGGACGCAAAATATTGCAGGCGTCATCGGCCTCGGCCTCGCTATCGGTTTTTTAAATAAAATAAATAAAAAAGAGGCGCGCATATATTTGAATAAATTAACGGAATATGCGACCGACGAATTAAAAAAAATAAATGGTTTGGAAATAATAGGCAGGGCAAAAAATAAATCTGCCCTCGTTTCTTTTATTTTTGAAAATATACACCCGCACGACATGGCCACTTTTTTGGGGGCAGAAAATATAGCGGTACGGGCGGGAAACCATTGCACACAGCCGCTCATGGATTTTTTGAAAATACCCGGCACTGTGCGGGCTTCTTTTTCGGTTTATAATACCTTTGCGGAAGTGGACAGGATGGTGGGGGCGGTCAGGGAGACGGAAGCGTTTTTTAGGTAGCAACCCAATCATGAACGAAGAATTAAAAAAACTATACAAAACCGTCATTTTAAAACATGACAAAACGCCTTTTAATTTTGAAAAAAAAGAAGGTGCAACATACCGCGTCCAAGCATACAATGAAATATGCGGCGACCGCTTCGAATTGTTTTTTGAAATAAAAAACGGTATTATCGAAGATATGTCCTTTTATGGTTTTGGCTGCGCCATTTCAAAAGCATCTACTTCCGTATTGGTAAAAAAAATAAACGGACAACCAATTGCGGAAGCAAAAAAAATAATTGAACTGTTTTTAAAAAATATTATTTCAAAAAATAAAAACACCGAAATAAAGGACGAAGAAATGACCGCTTTTTCTGCTGCAAAAGATTTCCCCGGCCGGCAAAAATGTGCAACTTTGGCCTGGGACGAAATGAAAAAAATGGTTAATGTTGAATGATTAATCATGCAACAATACATTTGGCTTTAAAAAAAAGAAAATCATGCAAATAAATATTTTAGCCTTTGGCATCGCAAAAGACATTATCAAGGCCCGAACACTATCAATGGAACTGCCTACCGGCGCCAATGTCGCTGCACTAAAAAACGAACTCACCGACCGCTTCCCCGGTTTCCAAAAACTCAAATCGCTCGCCATCGCCGTGAACGAGGAATACCAAACGGATGAATTTGGTTTGAGCGAAAAGGATGAAGTGGTGATTATTCCTCCGGTGAGCGGGGGGTGATTTTTAAAAATAAAAATGACGATGAATATTTTAGAGTTAAAAGGCGCAATAGTAGAATTGATTGGCACTGCCAATGATGCGGAATTATTAAAAGAAATACTTATTGCCGCCAAAATAGTGGTTGAAACAAATGGCTCGGAAATAGCTGAACTGACCAAAGAACAATCCCTGAAATTGGACAGAGATATAGCCGAAAGTCATAAACCCGAAAACCTGATCAGTCATGAAGATGCTATGAAAAAAATGTCAAGATGGCTCACAAAATGATAGACATCCAACTAAAAAAAACGCCCCTGATCCCGCAAGAGTGCATCGCTTTCACCGCCTCCGACAGTGCGGGCGGCAGCACCGTTTTCATCGGTACGGTCAGGGACAACACCAAAGGCAAACCCGTCGTCCGCCTCGAATTTGAGGCATACGAACCGATGGCTATTTCCGAACTCCGCAAAATTGCGGAGCAGGCAACAGAAAAATGGTCGGCGGAAAAAATAAGCATCCACCACCGCACGGGCGTTTTGCAGATCGGGGAAATAGCGGTGATTATTTCTGTAGCGACGCCGCACCGAAAAGCCGCTTTCGAGGCTTGCCAATATTGCATTGATACGCTGAAAGAATCGGTGCCAATTTGGAAAAAAGAAATATTTGAAGACGGGGAGGTTTGGGTGGCGGCGCATCCTTGAAATACGCCGGGGGAATATATCGGGGGAATATGTCGGGGGAATATATCGGGGGAATAAATTCCCCCGCTGTTGGAAGGGCACGGAGACGGGGCATTTGTATTTGGAACCCTGTTTTTGCCGGATGCCCGTGAGATGGGGCCCCTCACAAACCAGAAATCAAGGACGGACGACTTTGCCAAACCCCCGTCTCCGTGCCCTTCCGAAAGAGGGGGAA
>DROJ01000118.1 GCA_011321935.1 Bacteroidota bacterium
AGTAAAACTACCTACCGTTTCGAAGACCTCCATTGCTGGAAAGCTGCCCGTAAACTTGCCCACAGAGTGTTCATTATATGTAAAACCGGGGAATTGTCAAAGGATTGGGACACTCGCTCCCAGTTGAAAAGAGCAGCGGTATCGGTCATGAACAACATTGCGGAAGGGCATGGCCGCTTTTCGGATCCCGATTCAATCAAATTCCTTGATTATGCCAAAGCCTCTGGAAATGAGGTAAAAAGCATGTTCTATCTGCTGGAAGATGTTGGCTATGTGTCAGACAGTTTAGCCGTTGAGCTTCGCAAAATGGCAGATGATGCGATCAATTTAACAGGTGGCTATATCCGCTTCATCCTCTCCAAAAAAAAGGAATAACCCGCTCCTCAAACACTCAGAAACTCAGCTACTCAGAAACTCAAACACTCAGCTACTCAGAAACTCAGAAACTCAGCTACTCCCCCTACCAGTAAGGGAAATCGAGCCAAGAGTAGGTGCCAAAATCCTCATCGGGAGGATTTACGGCCTCATCGTAGCTGCGCTGTATCTGCAAGAAATCCTCGTCATATTCGCCCAGCACGTGTTTGGCGAAGCCCATCATACCGTTCAGGCGCTGCCGGTATTTGGTCAGCCAAGCGGGCGGGCGGGCCACGCCCATGCGGAGGTGGGTGCGGGTAGTACGGCGGAGGTCTTCAATGCAATCCCTGAGTTCTTCGAGGAAATCGGGGGGCAGTTCCAGTTCGCCGTCGCCCAGCACAAGGCGGGTCACGTTTTTCACATCGTCGGGGCCGTAGAGCCTTCGTTTTTCTGGGTGGACGGCATAGCTGTGGTTTTCGAGCAGGTTGATGGTCTGCTGCATTTCCCAGGAGGAGATTTCCTTTTGGGAAGAAAAGCTCAGGTCGTCCGCATAGCGGGTATAGAGCCAGCCGTGGTCGTCGGCCCAGGCTTTCAGCACTTCGTCCTCCCGTTGGAAAACGAGGTTGGACAGCACGGGCGAAGTGGGCGCGCCCATGGGCAGGCGGCCCTTGTAGGTGCAGAGCCTCGCCATCAGGTCAGCCACCTCATCGTCGAAATGGAAGGGCGGGTCTTTGAGCCTGTCCAGCACCATTTCCGTTGAAATCTGGTGGAAAAAGCTGGTCAGGTCAATGTTCATCAGCCACCGGCAGCCCAGGTGCCGCTCGGCATGGGTGACAATGTGGCGGGGCGGCGCAGGGTCGTCGCGGGCAATGGCGATGAAGCCATAAGCGGCCTCGGTCTTTTCAAAATAATAGACCCCCTGCAACAGGTCGTTGAGGATGCCCAGTACCCGCTTGAGCGGAGGCCGGGGATCTTCGATGTGCCGCTTGCCCCCGTTGCGCTTGCGGATGTGGAACTCGTTGTACATGGGCTGGGCACAGAGGAGTTCGAGCTTGTGCCCGGGCTTGCCCAGCAGTAGGCAAAGCTCTTGCATGGTGCGCAACTTGGTGAGGCGGTTGCGGCGGTACTGGAGTTGGCGAAGACTTAACATGGAAATTGAAATTTAGAAATTTAGAAATTGGAAATTGGAAATTGGAAATTGGGAAATTGGAAATTGGGCGGCCACCTCAATTTTCCAATTGCTCAATCCCCCGGAAGAGGCTCCAACGATGTCAAAGAACGTGTTGGCCAGTGGGCGGTAGTTACCATTCGAAAGAAAATTGTGCGGCCGGTTTGGACTTCAATTTACGGATGTAGCTCCGTGGCTTCCAGATACACCCGAAGCCGTGACTGGCTGATTTGCCGATGCCAATGTCAAACGGGAGATTGATATTAGCTGTAAAGCGGACATCAAAGGAGCTAAAACGGGCGCCATGGTAGCTGGCCCTCCTTGGCCCGGCAAATTCGAGTATTCCGACTTCCAGCCCTTTTGGACGGGGCACGTCAAAACCCATGCCTGCGGCAAATGCCAAGAGGTGGGCAACGAGGATGCGCTGGAGTTCGGCCTGCTGCGCGGCTGTGCTACTGAACTGCCCCCACCGCTCGGCATTGGTTTGGTTGAGGGCAAGCCATTGGGCGAGGTAGTAGGGTTTCGGTTCAGCGGTCATGGCCAATTTGAAATTTTCGTCCGATCTTGAGAGGATGGGGAAGGTGCCGGCAAAGAACTCGCCGTCGAGGCTAATGTGTTTTCTCAACTCGATTGCCCCCTCTGCCAGCCCGATGATGGCAGCCTTGCCTTGCTGCACTTTATACTGCACCAAGGGGTAACGAAAGCGCAGTGGCTTTTGCGTGTCGTCGGTGTGGTTGTGGAAAAGGATATTACCAAGGCCGACGGCCTCGGACACTGCGCCACGGAAGCTGCGGATGTTGCTGCGTTTGAGGGGCTGGTCGAGGATGATCTTGCAAATAGGGAGTTTGATCGTTGACATGGCGGTTTGTTTTATTTTTTTTGGAAATGGATAAGCGTTCCTACTTCTATCTCTGGCGTATGGGATGCCACTATTACTGCGCCCTGTACACGAGGATCATGCGTGGCAACCCATTTTGTCGGATGGTAAAAATGAACGAGGAAGCCGTACAGCCATATCGGACCACGGCCGGAAAGCACAACACCGAGATGGGCAAAATTTTCTTGCACGGGGTCGGGCGGGGAGAGGCCGTTCAAGACATCGGGAGCAATGATACCATCGAGTGCAAAGTCCACGACGGCAAAATTTTCATTGATTGATATTTCAAATGCTACATTCATGCTTGGTGGTGGTTGCTGAAAAATTGGATAGGGTGCCCTTTTATATTTTTCTTCTCGATTTTATTGCTGTCCTCGCTGTCAACAATCCAGACCCTATAATCAGTCTGACAATGTTCGGGCAATTCATTTAAATTAACTTCAATGCTGAATGAACGGTAATACTTCCCACTTTTGGTTTTTTCGATAATCGGCTTGGACGGATTGACGATTGGCGAAAATTTCAACCAGTCTCCCTTATTGATCTGTGCACCGATTTGTTGGGCAAGCGCCCTGATATCATGCTCGCCGATCAGGTTGGCATGGAAGCAAGAAATGACATATTTCCCTTTGAATTTGAAATGGGCGTCCAATTTTTTTGGCAGTTCGTTTTTCCATTCTTGGAGCTTGTTGTTTATCCAAACGAATACAGCAATCAATAAAGTGGTGATGGTAACGGTAGGGTCAATCCAATTGACATACCACGAATCCATCACGTTCACATAAAAGGGGGAATCGTTCGTAAAACCGACCCATAAAAAAGCCAAGGCCAAAATCAAAAATGTCAATAACAATTCGATTTTGGAACTTGTCCAGATGTATTTTAGCTTGTTCATATTTTTAGATTATTTGTGACTATTTATTCAAAAACACCATATCCAACTGCCGTTTTGGCACCGATGCCGTTTATGCGCAGTGCCTCAGGTAACCATTTTTTGAACAGGCCGCCCAACGTTTTTCCTCTGAAGTCCCGGTGCGCATTTTCTGGCACCATTTCTTTTAGTGCCTTCCAGACCGATCCCTTGGCCAATGTAACTTTGCGGATGGCAAAGTGAAAATCAAAGACCGGTTTTTTGACGGTGATAAATACGATGGGGTTGGGTTCGAGCCAATCGGCAGGCGGGATTTTGTTTTCGTTGTCCATATAATATTCCTGGTAATGAGGGGTCATCACATCCGGTTCGATGATGATGTTGCCTTTTGGAAAAGCATCGAAAAAAACAATCCTTCCTTTCAGTGCCTTGCCTGTGCATCCCGATTCGGGCGAGCCGAAAATCTGGCAAAAAACAGGGTCTTGCAGAGCCTTCGCTTCCGAGGCTTTGTCATCTTCGTCGCGGAACAATTCATGGATGACATAATTGCGCAGCACACCTTTGATGGCACTTGCCGGAAGGTAGGGGATGCCATAAATTGGATGCAATGTCATGCTGGTTTCATAAACTGATTCGGTGCCGAGGCCGACCACTAACCTGCCCTCCACCTGAAGGTCGGGGATGGTTCCCGGAATGTATTTTTGCTTTCGCAAATTTTCCAGTTGGGCCTTTTGCCGTTTCGAGATAGCTCGGAGCAAGGGTTTGATTTTATGCGCAGACGGAAAGGGGTGATTCAGCCCTGTTTTTCTGGTGTTCATGTACCATGCTTTGCAATCTTTGTCAAACCACGCGGCTTTGAAGGTCATCAGGCCAAAGTTGTCGGCTGCATTTCTGATGCTGTGGACGAACGCTTTTGTGTCCGTCGGAAGTAATTGTTTCATGTTTTCAGTTTGTTGAAATAATGGTTCAATCGTTGTTGTCGGCCTCCTCCTCTATTTCGGCTTCGGCCATCCTTTTGAGCCATCCGAGCAAAGCGATTGATTCTTTGGTGAGCAGGCGCACCGTATGGGAGTTTTTATCCAAAAGGGCATGCAGAAAATCATTTTTGTCAGTCTGCAAGAGACCTGCATGAGGCGGCCTCAGCCAAGCAAACAAGGAGTTGTAAATCAACTTGTAGCCTTTCGATTTACCCTCGTCCTTTTGTTTTTTGGCAAAAGCCATGGCCGCCACCAATCCGCTGTTGAGGATGAGAGAAGGCATTTTTTTTACGTAGCTGCGATAGTACTTTTTATCGTTGCCGAGAGTGTTGGCAGCCTGCGATACTTTTTTCAAAGCAAAAGCGGCCCTGTGGTGATTTAAGTTTTTAAGCGCCATTTCCGTCTGTGTTTTGATTTAAAAATTCCACTTTCGATATGCGCACCAGCCCTTTGCCGATAGTGGCATTGCCGCCGATCTGCACGATGTCGGGTATGTTATCGGTAAATATTTTCATCATGCCATCCGCGCCCATGCCACCTTTTTTAAATTCAGGACTTGCCGTGAGCACGGCATACAGAAGGGAGTCCGTCGGCAGGTATTCCTCGGTAAAAAGGGCAGTACCTTCGACCGTACCGGTGTCGGGGTCAATTTTGTTACGGGTGACCACTTCGGTATGCAGGGCGGCAAAGTCGCGGAAGGCTTCGTCGGGTACGATGACAAGGCTGGATTTCAGGGCATCCTTCCAATATTGGTTTGTTCCGGCAGGAAGGGCATTGTTGGCCATCCACTCGCCGATTGCTTGGCCGTCAATGAGGGCATCTTTTTTATTGGCCTTAAAAATATATTCTTCTAGCATCAGCTCTCCATTGTGAATCAATGGGCAATTGGCCGCTGCCACCTGTACCTCGTCTTCTGCCAATGTTTCCAAACCGGAAATACTGGGCGCTGTTGCACCGGGGCAGAGGGTAATGTCTTTCAACAATTTATGGATGGCCCAATGGCAAGTAATCCAAGCGAAAATGCCTTTGGCCGAGCGGACGGGGAAGAGCAGCAAGCGGGCGTCCGTAAAGGCCAATGCCCCTCGCGAAGCGTCGTTGGTGTTCTCTGGCCCAAATACGGCAAAGAGGTCTGGCTCTCTGACAATTTTGCGCATGGTTTCGCGCAATGCGCCTTTCAAACTGGAGCTTTCTATTTTTGGCAGGTTGGTATGGCCTTCCCTTTGGATGGGGAGGTCAATCACCCCTCCTTCGCCGGCCCCGGCATGGAGGGGCGATTCGCAGTAAAGGAAAAGGACTTTTGATGTTTGGTACATAATGTTATGGATTGATGGTTTTCAAAAATTCAAGATTGTTTTGTTTTTCCAAAAAAGGCGATGCCAAAGCCTTGGTGGCCGAGGCTGTCAACACACTGTAATGCTTTTGCATGGAAAGCATTGACAAAGCCCTGCGCATTGCCGCTTTCTACTTCTTGTAGATAATAAACGCTCCCGGCAGGAAGCGCCTTCCGCATGGGTTTTGGCCGTTTATTTTGCATGTCCCACCCACCGATGGAAAGAGGTTTGCCGATGGCAGCGGTACAGATTTTAAGCCCGTACTTTTTAAAAAGAGCAAGCGGTGCCCATCCCTCTTTGAAAATGGCCGGGGTGGCGAGGTACATTTTGAATATTTCACCTTTTCCGATTATGGGAGCTGCGGGCATTTCGGGAGTGGGTTCAAGTTTTGAAAAAACAGCCAGTTTTCCATCTGCCCCAAATTTGGTCAAACCATTGTCAGAAAGAGACAAGCCATCTATTGCTACTGATAAACTAACCGACCTGGTCGGATTTTTCATGTTTTTCACTAATCCTGTTGGTCGTCGGTAGGTCACTTTATAGAGCATCCCTTCCTCTGCTTGGCGGGTGTCCCGATTGCGCCCAAGCCCTACCTTGTACTCTGGGGAGGAGTAGTCCTTGAATTCAATTGCATTAGACGGCATTTGGCCGAGTAAATACTGGCAAAATTCCGGTAGGGAAAGAGCTGATTGGCCAAAGAGGTTGTCGGACTTGTCAGGAAAAGGAGATTGCAAAATATGGGTGTAATGTTTTTCATAACTTGAAACAAGACTTGGCGGCCTTGTCTTTAGTTGAAGGGGTTGAAGGTTGTTTTCGCCTTTTTTCCTTATCAAATCAGCAGGCAAGGGAAATGACAGTCCCACATCGTTGAAGCATAGCCCGTAATGTATTATGCGGAGGCGTGCTGATGGGTCGCCTGCGGTGTTGGCCTTGGATAGTTCCGGCATATTGTTGGCAAAAAAAACGGTACGCATCACGCCGTAAAGCACACTCGGATAAGGAGGGAAGAGGGAATTGGCCCAGCTTTCTTCCCCTGCGTTGAAGGGGCGGCCATCTCTGAAGAACCATGTGTCTGTTGCGTCAAATTTAATCCAGTTCATATGTCAGCGGGTTTTACGGGTGATGAAATCGAAAAGGGAAAGCAGGCTGGCGATGTTCTCATAAGCCGCTTTGTCCGGTTGAGGTTGGCTTTCGTCAAACTCGCCTGGCGCTATTTCAGATAGTACCATTTCGAGGTTTTCCAAAAAATTGTTGACAGCCTGTTTTTTCCTTTCTTTAAATTGCTCTTGAGTTTCGCCTGCGTTTTTTTCAAGCTTGTAAGAACGGGTCAAAGTGCGCCCCATTTCTTTTGCTACTAATGTGCGCGGCGGCTGGAATTGCATCATCTGTATCGAACGGATTATTTGGGCGATGAAATTGCTGCTGAAATCAGTCTCAAGTTTTTCCATGGTGTGTTGAAGTGCATCCGTACTGTTTCGGCCGTTTGCCAAAGTCCATTTCAATTGGCAAGTGGTATCTCCCCCAGCATGACGGATGGCCTTTACCACAAAGCAGTTGCGGCCACTTTCTTTTGCCATCTTTTCCACTTCGTTGGCTGCTTTTAGTACTTCTGACAATGGCTCTTTGTAATGGGCAATGACCACTCCGGCGGAGAGTGTCAAGGCAGCACCTTCGGCAATGGCATAATCAACTCCGTTTTTTCTCAGAGCTTTGTCCACCTTGTCGGCAAACAGTTGATTGAGCCACCCCATGACAGAAAACAGGTGGTGCAGATTGATGAAGCCGAGGAAGTCCTCGCCGCCCGCAAAGACGGTTTTTCCTTTTGGGGCCTTTAAGTTTTTTTCGACGGCTTCGGCAAAGCCGGAAACGGCAGCAGTAAAGTCTCGGTGAAAATTTTCAAGGTCAAGTTTACCGCTTGTTCCCGGTTTTAAAAGGTTTTCGTCCCCTGCAAGCCATTTGCCCATATTGTCTCCGTCGAACTGAATGAGAGCGTAATATTTTGTAAATGGCTTGTCTGCATATTCAGCTTCTACTTTGGCTTTCAATTTTTTGTAGCACAAGGCAGCTTCATTGGCTTTTTGGTTTAAATAGCTTTTGACCTCATGTTGGTTTTTTCCTTTAACCTTAGAGGTAAATAAAGCATGTTTGTCAAAATAGCTCCTGGTCAGGTTCTCTTCAAAAAGTAGTTGTTCGTCAAAGTGTTCGTCTCTAAAAAATTTCTTGAATTTTTCCAGTGCCTCATCGTCCCATAATTTTTTTCCATTTACTTCGCCAAACAATAAATCGGACAAGGCTATTTTGGCCGTTGAATCAAATTCCTTTTGTGTTCCCTTGTATTTCCTTTTGGTAAAGCTGACGGCGCTCAGACCTTCACCCGGCTGAAGGTATTTATACACAAGGCTTTTATCGTCGTCGTGTTCCAAAACAGTCACCTCATTTTGCGCTTGGAAAAGTTTCTCATGCGCGGGCTTTCGTTCCTCTCTGTTTTTCCTGTAAAATTTCACATTGCGCTCCCCGTCCACGATGCACTTGCGGCCAGCTTCTTCTAATTGATGAAAGGGGCGAAGGTTTTTGATGCCCGCCAATAAGGTGTTTAATTCTTTAAAAGCCTTTTGGTAGTCTTCGTCTATAATCGGAACAAATAACCATTGGATGTCCAATTGCCGATCTATTTGCGCATCAAAACCGGAAGGCTTGTTCAGCTTGCCCACCGCATCATTGGCATAATTTGAAAAAGCCGTGCGGACTGCATCTTCGACAGCCTTACCTTTAACAGTCAAAGTTTGTTCGTCATCAGAACTGGTGATTTTTGCCAAAAAACGGTTGGGTATGGAGTCAGCCTTTTCGTTGGGGTTGATGATGCAATCTGTCCCCCATTGCTGTTGGGCATGCTTGATACCTGCCCGGCATAAATTAGAGAGCATCCGGCTACCAGCAAATAGGTCGTGCGTTTTTCGGGCCTGGGCAATAAAGGATTGGACGGGGCCGATGGTGAGGAGGTAGAGGTAAGTCATATCGTTACAGGAGTTAAAGAATGAAGAGGCAATTTGGTATTGAATTCTTTGTAAACATTCTCATATTCTACTTGCAATTGCTTAATATCATGAGTTTTAAGTCTTCTGAAACCTTTATCCCAATTACTATTTTCAAGGAACAGATAAGGTAGGTGCAGCATATAACCTTCTATAACTTCATTGTTTTTTCTCAATCCAAAAAAATGGGATTTTGAATGTCGGTCGAGCTTTAGTCTCTTACCATTATAATAAAGGTCTTGCTGATTGTTATCACCATTTAAAGGAGCAGAGAGAAAGACCCTTTTTCGAAAAACATGTTCGTTTTCAATGCCATTACTGGTCAATTTGTCACCATCATCATAATTGACTCTTGAACCGAGCCAAGCCACCCCCAAGTCAAAAAGTACATTGTTCCAATTGTTGTCATATTCATTAGATATGGTCAAATCCCAAAGTGAAGTTTTGGACGAAAGGGATGTATAAGGAGAAGGGGCTTTATTTTTACAGCTTCTTATAGTGGATAGGAAGTCTGGTTTGTCGAAACCTGGGGGAAGGCCAAGATTAAACCTTCCAAAGCCATTTCTTGACCTTGATCCAAGGCCTCCAAAAATGCTGAGGAGATTCATCGCCTCTAATATTTCTTCAGTAGGAACTGTTGGTTTTCTAATGATTATATTAATTGTAAATTTAGAGCCAACCGGAATGTATTCATGATATATTTTCTGCCTGTTTACAAGACTGACAGGACCAAATGCGAGGTATTCCAAAATGAGGAGCTTTGCATCAATTGGAAGTTTTCCAAACCGATCATTTTTTCGGATTCTTCTGAAAAGCCATGGATTAGGGCTAAATGGTTTTGTTGTGCTTTGAAAACCTCCATTGACCCTTATCAAAATATTACTCCTCCGCGCATCATCCCCAACCCCGCCAAAAATAAAAGATTCCCTTTCTTTCAAATCTTTAAGTGGTAAATGCCCGTTCATCGCCCGCCACCAAAATCGCAGCGCCCCTTTTACCGAGGCGGCTCTAAGTTCTGTCTTTGCAGGGTTTGCACCACCCAAAAACATAGGGGTGATGACTTCGCAATTAAAGATGAGTGAGGTCATGTAGATAGTCTGTTTTTTGTACCTTCTGAAAAACGAATTTGTTCTTGGACAATTCCCACAAAATAAATTATCCGTAATATTTTAACACGCAGTATAAAACGGTAAGCTTCTCATATGCCCGCCAAAGATATATCTGCAGGAGACATAAACAAAAAAATAAACATATTTTTTGTGGGCTTTGGTAAAAAGCCATTTTGGAGCAAAACTTAGAGCATGTTGGGGAAGTTTTTTTTATAATCGAACAAATACCAAGAAATCATTAAATGAGTAAAACAACCGCCCAATAAAAAAAGCCCTGACAGCTTTCGCCATCAGGACTTTCCTGTTTATTAAAGGCACTTTAATATTCTAATTCATCACTCTTGGCAAGGCCCGCAGGTTGCACCGTAATTCTGGAAAAACGGCCACCACCACAGCGAGATGTTCCTTGTTTTTGGTGTGCCCCACCAGTACACGCAGACCTTGATGCGGCCATCCCCGTCGGTATCCTCGCAAGGGCAGATAGAGCCGACCGACTGCGGGATACAGGGGTTGTCATCGTTGGGGTCAAACTGCGCATGGTCAGGAGGATAGTTCGAGTAGAAGCCATCTTGGTCTTCGTCAATGACCGTGCATGCACTGTTATCTGTCAAAGGATCGCAGCCGTTCAGAGGGTCACTATCCACTCCGATATTGATGATTCCGTCGCCACCAGTCTCGTCGAGGTCGGATATGCCGTCGCCGTCAGAGTCACTGTTGGGGTCAAAAGCATTGACATCGTGGATGTCCGGCACGCCGTCGTTGTCGTCGTCAAGGTCGAAGGCATTGATGATGCCGTCGTTGTCGAAGTCGCAGAGCGGGCTGAAGGCAACCGGCTCGCAGGCATCGCGTGGGTCTGTCTCACCGGCATCGAGGATACCGTTTTGGTTGGCGTCTTCTTCGCCGTCTTTGAGGCCGTCGCCATCGGTATCTTGCTCCAGCGGATGGGTGTCTTCGCGCGGGTTGTACCTGCCGTCGAAGCCCGTTTCGACTATGTCCTTGATGCCATCGGCATCACTGTCGCTGTAAGGGTTGAAGGGGTCAACATCGTTGATGTCTTTTACCCCATCGTTGTCGTCGTCGAGGTCAAGGTCGTTGATGGTACCGTCCATGTCGTAGTCGCAACTGCCGATGGTATTGTCGTCTTGGCAAGAAGGCGCAATGGAAGGCGAGTTGGTTTCCGGCAACCTGTCGCCCAACACGAAGTTGGCGTAGTTGCCCGTATTTTCTTCAGAACTCAAAGTAGCGTTGAAAAGCATCTTGCTACGGTCGTTGTTGGGTCCCTGGTAGATGCTCAGCCCGTCCATGTTAAAGTCTGTCAGGTCATAGCCTTCTGCGATGTAATTGGCCAGTACGTCCGGGTTGCCATCATTGAGGATGATGTAGGTGAACAATGAAAGTATGTCGTTGAAGGGTCCCTGGTAAATGACCTCCCGGTTGTTGTTGAAATCACCAGACCACAGGGCCATTTTGCCGTTCATTTCCACCCTCGAGAAGTTGCCCCGCACTGCCATATTTTCATCTGTAAAATCAATGAGCACAGGGTCTTGCGAAAGCAGGTGCGAACTCTCGGTCATGACGCCGAGGTGGTTGCGGTGGCGCAGGGCAACGTAGTAATTGCCGCTCCTCAACAGCCTGAAATTCAGGATGCTATCTCCATTTGGCGTCACCAAGTCACCATCGGCTTGGAGCAACAAGGAACGGGTAGCCACGATACTGTCCGACTTGACGCCGTGCCTCAGTTCCAGCATTACCCAGTCCACAACTGCATTCTCCCCTTCCACCTCGAAAGTCGAGCTTTCTGCATATTCACCGCCGCCTTCGCTGGCATGTTGGTACCGGTCGAGATCATTGTATGGCTCGTACCCTGGGATAAGTCCTTTTTCCCTCAGGTCGTCGCGCATCAGGGTGTCAGTGTTGCCGACCATAGCTCCTTGCAGCATGGCTTTCACCCTTATTTTCACACCGATACAGTTGGTGCTCAAAACGGGGTCGCAAGCATTCCTCGGATCAGATTCTCCTATGTCCAAAGAGCCGTTGTAATTGGTGTCTTCATCACCATCTTTGAACAGGTCGCCGTCGGTGTCATCGTCCAATGGATTGGTTTCACCCGCATCGTAGAAGCCGTTGAGGTCAGCGTCTTCGACACCATCGGGCAGTTTGTCATCATCAGAGTCATGGTCGAGTGCATCGGTCTCCCCTGCATCCGTTTGGCCATTGCTGTTGATGTCTTCAAAGCCGTCTTTTATGAGGTCTCCATCACTGTCGAGGTCCAAAGAATTGAGGATGCCGTCGCCGTCGTCGTCAATGTCCGGCTCGCCATTGTTTTCACCAAAAGTACCGTCCGGTGTGTTCGAGCCAAAAGGACTTGTACCATTGTCGTTGTCATCTTCTGGGCGGCCATCATTGGTACCTCCGTCACCGTCGGTAAAAATGATCCCGGAAGCCGCAAAGTCATCGTGGAAGCCGTCCAGGTTGGCATCCGTGATGGCGTCTATTTTACCATCGCCGTTGACATCATAGCCCTGGTTCCTCATCTCGGCAATATCGTTGATGCCGTCGCCGTCGCTGTCAATGTCAATGTACTGCGGAGAGTTGTCGAGGTCAAAATCGCCTTTTATATAAGCAGACCCATTGAAGTCAGTATCTTCTGGCCGTCCATCGGGCGTAGCCCCGTCATCTTCGGTAATGATGAGTGGATCCGTTTCAAAATCATCGTGGAAACCATTGAGGTTCGCATCCACGTACTCTGTTCCAATGTCCAATTTCCCATCGCCGTTTTCATCAACCCCGCCCATTTCGATAAGGTCGGGGATGCCGTCGTTGTCGCTGTCAACATCCAAGTAATTTGGAATGCCATCACCGTCGAAATCCGGGCTTTCGTTTGAATTTCCAGAGGTATAATTCTGGCCATCGTAAGAAACCAAAGCCTCCGTCGGGTCATCAATTCCAAAAAGGCCGTCTTCATCGGGGTCATAGACAGATGAAAAGCCGTCGCTGTCCTCGTCGTCCATACTGGTCGGTATGCCTTCCACGGGGTAGTCAATGATGCCGTCGCCGTTGTTGTCCACGCCGCCCATTTCGATGCAATCGGGGATACCGTCGTTGTCGCTGTCGAGGTCCCAGAAGTTCCAAATGCCATCGCCGTCAGGGTCGAGGAAAGTCGTATCAAAAGCAGTTGAACCGATGAGGGAAGTATCAAGGTCGTTGCTATCATAGCCGGTAGCGATACCATCAAAATCTGTATCCCATTCGGTCTGGTAAACATCGTCCACCACGCCATCGCCATCGTGATCAATAAACCCGGCTTCGATGATGTCTGGAATGCCATCGTTGTCGCTGTCGTGGTCTTTGTCATTTGTTATACCGTCGCCGTCTGTATCATTGTTGGTTTCGATCACATCCGGGATGCCATCGTTGTCGTCATCGAGGTCAATGTCGTCCGGCACGCCGTCGTTGTCGGTGTCGTTGCCATTGATTACAGTGATGATCTGGTCTTGCTCAG
>DROJ01000119.1 GCA_011321935.1 Bacteroidota bacterium
CCCCCCCCCCCCCCCGAGCAGGCCGCATACCGGCAAATTGATAATCAACCGATAAAACCCCGCCCCGTCTCCAAGCCCTTCCAACAGCGGGGGAATTTATTCCCCCTCAAAAAGCAAAAAAGCCCTCCGCTGCTCAACAGCGAAGGGCTTTTTTAATTCAAAATCAGCCTGCCCAGACAACTTATCGGCAGGCAGGAATTGGGTGCTTACACCTTCTCCCTGACCTTCGACCGGGAGAAAGACTTCCGGTCTTTCTTTCCAGCCTTCTTTTTCTGGGTAATCCGGATATCCGCTTTCGACAGGTCCGACATGATCGGAGAAGCGATGAAGATAGAAGAGTAGGTACCAACGGCCACCCCGATCACGAGGGCAAAGGCAAAACCTTTGATACTGCCCGTACCGAATATCCAGAGTACAAAAACGGCGAACAGCGTGGTGAGGCCCGTGATTACGGTACGGCTCATGGTGCTGTTGATGGCCATGTTGATGACCTCGTTTTTGTCCTTGTCGGGGTACAGGCCGAAGTACTCCCGGATACGGTCATAGACGATCACCGTATCGTTGACCGAATAACCGATGATGGTCAGGATGGCTGCGATGAATGCTTGGTCCACTTCCATCGGGAAGGGGAGGAAGCCATAAAGCAGGGAGAACAAAGACACCACGACCAAGGCATCGTGCGTGGTGGCGATGACGGCGCCCATACTGTACTGCCATTTTGAGAAACGGACGAGGATGTAAAGGAAGATGGCCAAGAGGCCGAAAATCACTGCTTCGTAGGCACTGCCCCGGAGGTCGTCGGCAACGGTCGCCCCGACTTTGCTGAAAGAAGTAACGTGTGCAACCCCCTTGGCATCGGGGTTTTTGAAGTCGGCCGCAGTGCCTGTGCCGACATAGGCCGCCAAGCCTTCGTACATTTTGTCCATCACCTGTTCAGGGGCATCTTCGGCATCGCTGTCTATCATGTAATCGGTTACGATGTTGTAAGTATTGTCTGTATTGACTGCTTTTACGGTGGCTTTGCCGAGGCCTTCGGTCACTGCTTCCCTGACTTGGTCGGCAGTCACATCTTGGGCAAATTCAACATTCATGGAATAGCCTCCCCTGAAATCAACGCCGAGGTCGAAGCCGCGCACGAAGAAAGAGGCGATGCCCATTGCGATCACTACTCCCGAGAGGATGTAAAAACCCTTGCGCTTGGCCATCCAGTCCACGTTGAGGTTTGCCAATACATTTTTTGTCGGCGGTATCCAGAAAGTAACGGATTTCCCTTTTTCCAACCACCATTCAAAAATATAGCGGCTCACTGCTACCGCAGTAAATAGGGTGGTCATGATACCCACCATCAAGACAGTGGCAAAGCCTTTGATGGCGCCGAGGCCAAATATAAAAAGGACCAGGGCGATCAGGAAGGTGGTCACGTTGCCGTCAATGATGGCAGAGTAGGAGTGTTGGTAGCCGTCTTTCACCGCTGCGACAAGGGACTTGCCCGCCCGGAGTTCTTCCCGCACCCGTTCATAAATGATGACGTTGGCGTCCACGGCCATACCGATTGTCAATATGATACCGGCAATGCCGGGCAAGGTCAGTACGGTGCCGAAAGAGGCGATGGCACTGACCATGAAAATCACGTTCAGGAAAAGGACGAGGATGGAAACGATACCCGCGCTGCCATAATAGAAAATCATGAAGGCCAGTACCAAGAAGAAACCGACGGCCATTGCCTTCAAACTGGTATTGATGTTTTTTGCTCCCAATGAGGGGCCGATCAGTGATTCCTGGATGATCTGCGTGCCGGTCGGCAGTTTTCCGATCTGCAGGATGTTGGCTATGTCCTGCGCTTCCTGCACGTCGAAAGAGCCGGTGATCTGCGAGTCGCCGGAAGTGATCGGGTTGATGACGCGGGGTGCAGAAACGACGCTGCTATCGAGGACGATGGCAATTTCGCGGTTGTTGTCCTGTGCTGCTTTAGTGGTCATTTGCCCCCAAATCCTTGCGCCTTCGGCGTTCATTTTCAGGCTGATGGCCAGTTCCCCGGTAGAAGGGTTTGGGCTTGCATAGGCATTTGTCACGAGGTCGCCCTCCAAAGGTGCGGTGTTTTTGCCCGGTTCTTTTTTGATGGCAAACAGCTCGTACTGATCTGTGATTTTGCCATCGGGGTCTTTGGAAGGCCTCCTTGACCAGAGCAGCATTGCATCTTTGGGGAAGAGGTCTTTGATGCCCGGTTGGTTCAACATTTTATCAATCGCATCGCGGTCGTTCTTTTTGGCAGTGCCCATCGGGGCGAGGCCAAAAGAGCCGTCGTTCAAAGTGAACTTGTCGAACAATGGCCCTTGCTCGCCCATCAAAGAAGGTTCGTCGGCGATGATTTCACTGGAATCAACTTGCGTGCTGTCCCCGGCGATAATATCGGTTGCATCAGAAATGGATTGGTCGCCATGTTCGAGGGCATCACCTTCCATTTGCTTTTTCAGCTTTTCGTTGGCTTCGCGGAAAGCATTTTGGATGCCCGGATCGGAGATTCGGTAAACGTTCCAGAACTCCAATTTGGCGGCAGCCTGAAGGTATTCGCGCGCCCGTTTTGGGTTTTCGACGCCCGGCAGTTCGACCAAGATCAGGTCGCGGGCTTTGTCCAGCGAAACAGTTGGCCCCACAACGCCCAATTTGTCGATCCGCTCTTTGAGGAGTTTATAGGTATTGTCAACTGCTTTGTCAGCTTCTTCCCTCAAAATGGAAGCCACTTCGCTGTCGGAAGTCTGGGAGTTTATCTTGTCCGCAAGCGATTCGTTCCTTTTGAACAAGCTGTTCAAGGGCTTGCCGGGGGCGACTTCGTGCCATGCTTCCACAAAGAGGTTGATATAATTCGATTGGTCGCTCCTTTGGGCTTCGGTGGCTTTGGCCAGGGCCTTTTCCAAGGCGGGGTCATTTTTATTACCATTGAGTGCCCGGATAAAATCCCGCAGGTCAACTTGCATCAGGACGCTCATCCCTCCTTTGAGGTCGAGGCCGAAGTTGAGTTGCGAACTTTTCAGGTCTTGGTAGGTGTAAGATTTGAGCAACGGCAACCTGAACACTATTTCCGATGACATGGAGTCGAGGAAGTGTGCCCGGTTTACTTTGACACAGCCGTCTTTGTCATTGCCTTCTAGCGTACTGCAGATTGTCTGCGCATACTGGTCAGCATCGTTTTCCACCCTGTTGGTGGGGAGGATGTACATGAACTGGATGATCGAAACAATAGCCAGTGCTACCAGAAAGAACTTTACAATTCCTTTTCCTTGCATGAGATGCAATTTTTTTGTGCGAAGCTGGAGGATGCCGTCCAGAAAATACCCGATGAAACCTTGTTCCGGTTTCTAATCCTGCCACTGAAACCACTGCACCGCTTAACCCATCTTCACATTTTAAAATGATGATTGAAAAACGTTTGATAAAGATTTTTAATACAAGTTGTAAATTGCTAAAAATCAATAACTTAGGGGTCGCGAATAAATATTGCCAGAACCCTTTTGAAAAAACTTGGCAAATATACGCTTTTAACTCTATTCAAAAGTTTTTGTTACAGTCAAAAACAGGGACGGACGCAAGTAATTTTAACTTAAAACTTGATGTCCTGCCTTGAACAGGGCTGCCCGTTTCACAATACAAAGGATGAGTGGGTGTGGGGAAATAGGTAGGTTTTCCCGCTACTGCAAATAGTGTGACAAATTTTAATATGTCTCAAAAAGCAAGTGAAAAACGGGGGGGGGGGGCGATAAAAAACAGAAATGATGCTTTTGATGAGTTCTCGGCTTTCGTTTAGTCAGAACTCCAGAGCGGCGGCGTTCTTGCCAACTAATTAAGGTTAGGGGCTAATAATTCTGCCATTTCTGATTTTATACGAAAGCCCATCTACTTTTTACTTGTCCCATTGATTACATTTGCGCCAAACAAAAACCGTCCGGACGGAAAAACCCTTTCGGATCATTATCGAACAAAATCACAAAGTCATGGGATTATTTTCTTTTCTTAAAACTGCCGGAGCGGCATTGGCCAATGCAAATGCCAAAAAAAATGCTCCAAAACCTGCTCCTTCTTTTCCACCGGCCGATTCCAACAATGCGATGCAAGAGCTGGAAGATGCCCAGATGGCCATGCGCATCACCAACCAAATTGCCTCTTTGGGCTTGGGGGTAGAAAACCTCAGCGTCGAAGTTGACGACGACAAGGCCACTGTTTACGGTACGGTCGAGTCGCAGGCCGAAAGGGAAAAAGTGATCTTGGCCAGCGGCAACGTGGCCGGCATCGCAACCGTGGA
Source organism: Bacteroidota bacterium (assembly GCA_011321935.1). GTDB lineage: Bacteria > Bacteroidota > Bacteroidia > Chitinophagales > Saprospiraceae > UBA6168. Next base: position 4,298 of record DROJ01000119.1, read on the forward strand.
TGACCGCCTGTCGGTCGTAACGCCCGAACCAGAGGCCACTTTTTATACCGTAAAAAGAGGGGACTCCCTTTCCAAAATAGCAAAAGCCCATTACGGCAGCTACAAAAAATACATGGTCATCTTCGAGGCCAACCAACCAATGCTCACCGACCCCGATAAAATATATCCGGGGCAGGTGCTGCGCATTCCGGCTATTTAGTCCTCAGTCCGCCAGTCCATAGTCTTCAGTCCACAGTCTTGTTGTAGTCCTACTTAATTATTGTTGGTTATTTTTCAATAAATGATTGAGTAAGGCTCCAATCGGACTGAAGACTGGTGACTGGCGGACTGTGGACTGAGGACTGTGGACTGAAAGACTGTGGACTGAAGACGGACTGAAAATGAATATATTCCGGAAAATATGGGCAATATATGGCATCACTGTTTTTTTTATTTTGTGGACGATATTGATGCCGTTCTATCTTATCGCATTTTTGCTTTTTCCAAAAAGCTGGACGAAAGCTATTATCTGGTTCAGCCATCATATATATACCCGCCTTTTTTTTACACTTATATTGGTGCGCATCAAAATTGAGGGATTGGAATACCTCGACAAAAAGAAGACCTATATAATAGTGAGCAACCATTTGACGGCTTTGGACTTTATGGTAAATGCGCGGGCATATCCCGGCGTATATAAATACCTCGCTAAAATAGATTTAGTTAAAATCCCCGTTTTTGGATTTATCGTAAAAAAACTCTGCGTATTGGTTGACCGTAAAAGCAGGGAATCGAGGGTGAAAAGCATCGCCTATTTACGGCAGACTTTAAAAGACGGATATTCGGTTTTTTTATACCCGGAAGGTACCAGGAACGAAACGGATGCGCCCCTTTTGCCTTTTCATAAAGGCGCATTTTCTACCGCCATTGAATCGGGCTGCCCTGTTGCAGTGCAGACTATTGTAAAAATAAAACATGTTTCGGGCAAGGCTTCCGGCCTCGACCTTTTTCCCGGAACGATAAAAGTGGTTTGGAGCAAACCCATTTCCACGGAAGGGATGACCAATAAAGATGTGCTAAAATTAAAAGAAAAAGTGGAGGCTATTATGAGGGAGCAATTGGTTGTTGATTGCTAATTGCTAATTGCCAATAGCCAATAGCTAATTTCTATATCTATCAACAATCAACAACAAACGTAACTGCTTAGCAGGGGGCCTTTGAGGTGATGCCCCGAGAGTTCGGGACAAGCTCTTTGGGCGGGGAGTGCGGGGGGAAAGGCGTTGCCTCAATATATCGAATTGAGGCAACGCCTTTCCC